>NZ_AUTI01000368.1:0-13865 GCF_000497995.1 Pseudoalteromonas sp. TB25 | reverse complement strand
TGCGCTTGGTATCTTTCCAGCCTCCTAACTTTGCCAGTTCCTGATACGCCCATGACATATTTGGAGCAGTTTCAGGCAATGGTGTTTTTATTCTCTTTAACCACAATAACTTCCATGCTTTGGGAGATAACAGTTGTTCACAACTTGGAGAATCAGGCTGCTCATTGGTGAACTTTAGTTGCAATATTCGCGTCGCAATAAAGCCATTAATCGTCACCAATCTTTCCATGTTATCTTGGCTTTGAAGGCGTAAACTTTCGATATCCGTACCATCACTTTTCCAGACTTTATGGTATTCCTCTACAAGCCAACGGTGCTCATAGTAGGTGATGATAGCTAAGGCGTCTTCTTTGCTGGTGACTGGTTCACTGGTTAATAGGTGCCAGCTTAAGCCATTCTTAGCGTTTCCTCGCTCTGTACAGCCGACATAGTAAACTGGGAGGGAGTGTCCTTTCTTATTGTAAGGCGCTTTGAGTGTCACTGGCGCATAGGTGATATCCAGTGTTGCGCTTCGGGCTTTTCTTCCTCCTTTTTGTGCAATGTGGATGTGTTTGGTGCCTGCACTCATCAGCTCGCTTGCAAACGCATAGAGCTTATCCTCACCTTCTTCAATATGACGACTTTGCATCGAGCGTACGACGAATCGTTGCTGCTCGGTCAGTTTATACTGCAAGTATTCGTAGATGTCCGCTTCGCGGTCACACACCGATATCACGTTCGCCATTTGTCCTTGCAGCCGCTCTGCCATCGCTCGTGACGCTGACTCCCACTTGTAACTTTCTTTTTCTTCGTAAGAAGTCGTCGCGTGTTTTTCTCTTTTTCCAATCGTGTTGATATCACGACTCCAGCGAGACTGTTCAATTAATCCCACAACTTGCTTTGTGTCTGGCGCAAACAGTAATACGCTATGAGCTAACAAGCCTCGTTGTTTTGCTCCTCGTCCGACATGACCCAAATCATCTCGAATGGAGGAATGTTTATAAATTAGTGTGGTCGTGTCTTCTAATGCGAGCAACAAGTTATGACTTTTTGCTTGTTCAACCGTGGCTTTAAAGCCTGACTCTGCTATAGCCGTTGCGCCAATATTCTCGTTGCGAATAAAGCGGTAGGCACCTTCCATATCGCCGGGGGATTGAGTGATGTTTACAAGTGGTTTTCCTGGTTCATTTGCAAGCGTTGATGCTAACTTTACCAGACGCGCTGTTCTTCTTGGATCACCTAAGTCCGATTTACCGAATTGTTGTTTTGCCCAATGAGTATGTTCGTTAATCATAATGTGCCCTCAAACAAGATTTGAAGATCTGATCATGACATTGAGATTTAGTTCAAAAAAATCCCCGCTAATTTCTTAGCAGGGATTTGTGTATAAGAGACAGCTTTTCAGTGGCTTTTAAAGGTTAATTATTTTATTGGCTATTAATCAGTCACAACCTCAGGGTTGGAAACTAATAACATTCGACCGCGAGCAGCTAAGTAAGTAGCTACTTGCAACTGCATTTCTGTATTAGCGGCAGNAGCACTGCCTTCAACAGTTGCAGCTTGTGCATCATCTTGAGCTGGCGTTAATATAGAACCATGATGCCCTTTAGTAAATTTAACTAAGTAGCTTGTTGGTGTTTCAGTCAATGCTTGCGAAGTACTTACTGTTTCAAGACCCATCAAGTTAGCTAATGGAATTGTGCCTGAAATAGGATTATTTGCTGCCATTGGTGGTATCACTTGGTCAGGCTTGTTATCAACACCATCGCCCACAACAACATTAGTATAAACAGGAGTACCTAATGCTTTTACAGTGGCTGCGTAATTAGTTGGATCGCCGCTATCTAGCGCTGTTTGCGCCGCAAATGCAAATTGAGTAAACACTCCTTGAATATTAGTAAGCTTACTTGTTTCACCAACTGTAGTTAACGAAGCTACATACTCGTTATAACCACAAGTTAAATATGCTTCCATATCTGGTAATACTGCACCACAGTTAGACACTGCATCAACTTGTAAATACGCGTTAAACTCATCAGCTTCTGTTGTACCTGCTTGTGAAAGTACTGAACCTTGGATAAATGGACCAAATGCAGCTGATTCTAGTAAGAAGCTAGCTATACCGCCGCCGCCGCTTGCAAGTGCTACTGTGTTTACATTAAATAATGGGTCAACGGTTGGCGCTAATGGGTTATTAGCTTGTGCAATAAATGCAGGGGCTACAATAGAGCCTAATGAATGACCAATGTAAGTTACATCTTGCGCATTAATCGTTGCATCATTAATAAAGTTTAGACCTAAACGTAAACCCAATAAATCAGCCGCTGATTGACGTAAGCTATCACGCGCAACAAGTAATGAACTTAAGTTCATGTAACTAAGCACAGAACCCGTTGTTGCATTAAAGTCGTCTGTTCCATCACCATCAACATCTATTCCACGCTCACCATGTCTTGGATGGTCAATAGCAACTGTTGCAAAGCCTTGAATAGAAAGCTGCGCCGTTAAAGCAAGCATACTTTCTTTTTGTGTTGTAATACCGTGTTGCATAATAACAACTGGCCATCCGCTATCAGGCATTGCGATAGGATCTAATTGTAACTGCGCACGTACACCATTAATTATTGGTAAAATAGGCTTAGTAACTTGCACTGGCACATTTGCCATGCTTTGTACTTTTGGAATGGAGTTATATTTTGTTAAATGACGTGTGCTATCTAGTCCTAAGTCACGTAATTGCCCGTCACTTAATGCAGAACATAAACCATCATTTTCACTAATAGGATCTGTAGGAAATGCATCACCAGCAACGGCCTTGTAACCGATTATTGCCACCGCGTTATCACACATACCTTGCCAATATGTATCACTTAAATCACTAATATCAGTACCCGTTGGTGTACCTAAATACATTGGTAGCATAATGCTACCTTTTTGATATTGCACACCAGAGAAAGCAGCAGACACTTCTACACCCTTAGAAGCAAATACCTGTTGTACATTTACCATCGGTTGTTCAGGAACTTGAAGCGCAGGCGTTGGCATCGCAGGCTGTTGCAAACTTGCAGCTAGCAATTTTTTAATTGTCCCAAGTACTGGCCCCGCAGACTGAATAGTCATTGCGCTAGAAAAAATAATATCTTCTTTTGTTATATTTCCTGAACTTACAACTACATTTTCGTAACTGTTAACAGCGCCCTGCAAACCAAGTTGGGCTTCTGTAATTAATGGCGCTTCTTGTTTAACCAGCCCATAAGTAGAAGAAGGCTCGATAGAACGCCCTAATGAATCTTTAAGACCAGTAGTTAGTACATTGATGTATGAGCTACCAGCCGTAAATGGTTTTAAAGGAATAATTGCAACGGCATCACCAGAAGCTTGAGTAACAAAATCAACACCAAAAGTAAGCTCACCGACCAATTTACAAGCTGTACCTGCAGCTACAACTGAACATTCTGCGTCAGTTAAACTTGCACCCATTACTACTTCAAAAATGCGAACTGTACCAGGTGTCCCAGCAGACGTTTCATCTAAACTCACATTTGGCGGAAATGTTAAATCGATTTTATAAGGAACCTGCGAAGACCAACCATCAAGTGCACCTAGAGCAAGCTGAGGGTCAGCATAAGCTGCACGAGAAATAGACACATTGTCGTCATCTAATTCTCCTGGAATATTAAGTGTACCGTCTTGGGTTCCACTCATTAATAAATCATTAGGTACCGATAAGATACCTGCAGCAGGGTCAAATGTAACCGTTGCTGTTGGAATAACGGTTGCTGTGTCGTTCTTAACATCTTCTAACGTTTCTCCGCCGCCACAACCTGCCAAGGCAGCTGTAACAGAGAGTGAAAGTAGCATTTTTTTCATATTGTTGGCTCCGCACATATTTTATTTTTATAGTGTGTTTAATCAGTGTATTAAGTTAAAACAATGTAATCAGGTTATTAATGAGACATTAGACCAGTTAAACTTAACGTAAAGTTTCTATTTTCGCCACCTAATTTTACAATAAATTCGATTACTTCACGTTTCGCTATGTTAAAATCAAAAAAAATAGATGAATGGGTACTTTTATGCACACATATCAAGCGGCTGAAAACGCACTTAAAGATAAAATTATTTTAATAACAGGCGCCGGTGATGGTATTGGCCGAGTAGCAGCAATTACGTATGCAAAATACGGCGCTACAGTTATCTTATTAGGAAAAACAACTAATAAACTTGAATGTGTTTACGATGAAATTGTTAATGCGGGTTACCCTAAACCTGCAATTGTGCCCATGGACTTAAAAGGCGCAACTAAACAAAACTACCGTGACCTTGCTGCAACAATTGAATATCAATTTGGCCGCCTTGATGGCTTGCTTAATAATGCAGGTATTTTAGGGTCACTTGGTCCACTTGAACATTTTTGCTCATCTACGTTCGAAAACATAATGAAAGTAAACGTGACCGCGCAAGCGATGATCACTAAAGCGCTTTTTCCTGTTCTTCGTAAGTCTGATAATGCATCGATAGTATTTACGTCATCAGGTGTAGGCCGAAAAGGCCGTGAGTTTTGGGGGCCATACGCCATCTCAAAATTTGCTGTAGAAGGCATGATGCAAACATGGGCATGTGAAGTAGGCAAAACGAATATTCGTATAAACTGTATTAATCCAGGCGCTACTCGCACTTCTATGCGCGCTGCTGCATACCCCGGAGAAGATAGAGACGCGCTTGCTACACCAGAAGATTTAATGCCAACCTACTTATACTTGATGAGCGATGATTCTAGTAAAGTGAATGGCGAATCGTTAGATGCTCAAGTAAAAAAGTAATTTAGAGTTTAAAAAATTTATACAACACACATTAAAAAAGCCGCAATTAGCGGCTTTTTTGTGTGCAATAAATAACTAATTTATTATTTACGTTTGGTAGGCTTAACACGTTGATTGTGTTTTTTAACTGCTTTGCGGATCTGGTTGATTTTAGCGCGTTTATCTTTGCGTTTTTCAGGCATAACAGAAAGCTTAGTTTGTGTCTCGCGCCCTAATTTAACGGTTTTGCGTAAGTAGTTTACTGTTTCTAAATCATACTCCATCCAACCACCTTGTGGCACGCGCTTATCAAGCTCTAGTTTACCGTAACGAATACGAATAAGACGAGATACTTCCGCATCTTGAGACTGCCATAAACGACGTACTTCACGGTTACGTCCTTCATTTAACGTTACGTTAAACCAGCGGTTAACGCCTTCGCCACCCATAGGGGTTACAGTCGTGAATTTGGCTGGACCATCTTCAAGCTCAACACCACGTAGTAAGTTTTTAACCGTTTCATTGGTTACTTCACCAAATACACGCGCAGAGTATTCACGCTCTACTTCATAGCTTGGGTGCATCAAGCGGTTAGCTAATTCACCATCATTAGTAAAGAGCATCAAACCCGAAGTATTAACGTCTAATCGGCCAACCGCAATCCAACGCTCACCATCAATACGAGGAAGTCGGTCAAATACTGTACGACGCCCTTCTGGATCTTTACGTGTGCTTAACTCACCTTCGGGTTTGTTATACATAATCACACGACAGATTCTATCTGCTTTTTCTTCAATCTTTACAGTGTGCCCGTCAACACGAATCAAATCGGTTTCTTCAACACGGTCTCCTAACTTTGCCACTTTACCGTTTACACTAACGCGGTTTGCATCAATGTATTTTTCCATTTCACGGCGTGAGCCTACGCCTGCACGGGCTAAGACTTTTTGTAACTTTTCACCTTGTATAATACTCATTCGGATGGTTCTCTCACAGAAGGATCGCTCAATAACTGGTTAATTTTACTTTGCTGCTCTGTTGGCAGCGCAGGTAAGTTTTCAAGTCCAGTTAACGAAAAATAATCTAAAAATTGTTTAGTAGTTGCATATAAAGCCGGCTTACCCGGAACCTCTTTATGCCCTACCACTTTAACCCACTCTCTTTCGAGTAGGGTTTTAATAATATTCGAACCCGTAGTAACACCCCTTACTTGCTCAATTTCACCGCGCGTAATGGGCTGCCTGTATGCAATAAGTGATAATGTTTCCAGTAAAGCACGCGAGTATTTTGGTGCGCGTTCTTGCCACAAGTTATTTAACCAAGGGCTTAAACTACTACATGCCTGAAAACGATAACCGCTACCAACTTCGACTAAGCGAATACCACGAGTTTGAAAATGTTCTTGTATTGTATCTATTGCGTCGTTTATTCGCGCCATAGAAATAGCTAAATCTATTAATACAGTATCTTTAAGGTGGCGTTTACTCACAGGCTTATCTGCAACAAAAATAGCTGCTTCAATGATCTCAACTAGTTGTTCATCACTAATTCGCCGACCCGCCATACACACTCTTAACAAATAAAAATACACAGCCATCTATTATGACAGAACAACGCCAAACTAGGAAAATATATCTACTAAATAACTAGATTTTAAACACAAAAAAGCCAGTGATTATCACTGGCTTCTAATTTACTCTTTAAAACAACAAATATTAGCTGTGTTTAATGGCTTCTAATGCATCATCTTCAGCTACTGCGTTACCGTATTTTTTAATGTAACCCATAAACTCGCTTTTACTGATGCGCTTATCTTGGTTTTTATCCATGTAACCAAAGTGATTTGAAATATCATCATCGTTACCTTCAACTACCGAAATATAGCCATTACTGTCGTTATCTAAGCTTGAAAAGCTGCTTTCAATTTTATCGAATTTAGCGATTTCAGCTTTAAATGCCGACTCACTTACTTCAGAATCAGTGGCTACTTTACCATTGTTTAACTTCATGTAAGTGTTGAATTCTTTGCGGCTAATTTCGTTATCCATATTGGTATCAATATTTGAAAAATGGCCCCAAATGCTATCGTCATCAGCTTCAACTTTTGAGATGTAGCCATCGCTGTCATTATCTAAACTTGCAAAGTCACTGTCTATTCTTTCAAGACCTTGATTAGATGAACAANGGCTGCTAATGTTAACTTTTTCATAAGACGTATCCTTCGTAATTAATTAAATGTCACTTTAACTAATACAAATCCAATGCCAATAATAGTTAACTTATAAGAATCAATAACTTAATCTTGACTTGTGCATTTGTTGAACAGTTTCAATAAGTTAAGCTTGCAAGCTTTGCAAACAACCTTGTAATTTTTGCAAAAAAATACCCGGTAAAAAACCAGGTATCTCAATTTTAGTTATATAGTTCAGCTAATAATTAGATTGCTGCGTTTTGGTAGCGTTTAACAAACTCAGTAACGTTTTGACCATTACATTTTAATGAGTTTAAGTTACCAATTTTTTGACGAACAGGTGCTAAACCTTGTTTTAAAGCCGTCATACATAATTGAGTTTCTTGTTGAGCGTCTTTTGCAAATACTTCTACTTTCTCAACTGATGCGTTGCTTAATGTCGTTTTTTTAGCAATATCGCGAATATCTTCACCATTACATAAAATGCTTTTAGAAAAACGAGATAAGTAAACACCGTGCTGAGCAGCTTCTTTACGAGCAACACTAAAGCCTTCGTTTGCGCTTAGTACACATAACTTAGACTCAATTTTATTATCTTGACTGAAGTAAGTATTGCTTTGTGCTGAAGCAGTTGCAGATGCTAATAAAGCAGTAGCTAAAAGTAGTTGTGTTTTCATGAGAGATCCTATTTGAACGAGCTAAACAAGTGAATTTCGCGCATTATATATTCAATAAAGTTAAGTTCAATTGAATTTTTTATTTATTTAAAAAATTAATACTGCATTTACAATGTTTAAACTTTACTCACCAATTGATCAACATTTGTGCAGCTATTTTCTCATTTCAGTCATGTTATGTACGCGTATTTACTGATACAATTTAATTCATTAAATAGATCCAATTTTAAGGTAAATTTTATGAAAGTGATTTCTTTCAATATCAATGGTCTGCGTGCTCGTCTTCACCAATTGCAAGCAATTATCGACAAACATCAACCAGACGTTATTGGTTTGCAAGAGATTAAAGTTCATGACGAAGCATTCCCACTAGAAGATGTACAAAAAATGGGATATCACGTCTACTTTCATGGCCAAAAAGCCCATTATGGCGTAGCTATGTTATGCAAAAAAGAGCCTAAATCGGTCTTAAAAGGCTTTGCTACCGATACAGAGGAATCGCAAAAACGCATGATAAGCGTCACTGTTGAACAAGATAACGGTCGCGACCTTACAGTCATGAATGGCTATTTCCCACAAGGTGATAATATTAATCACGAAACTAAATTCCCTTATAAACGACAATTTTATAAAGATTTGATGACACACCTTGAAACCAACCACACCCCTGATCAAGACGTCATTGTTATGGGCGATATCAACATATCACCCACCGATTTAGATATTGGTATTGGCGAAGTTAATGCAAAGCGTTGGTTAAAAACGGGTAAGTGTTCTTTCCAACCGGTAGAGCGTGAATGGCTTGCAACATTACTTAATTGGGGCTTTAAAGACACCTTTAGAGAACAAAACCCAGAAACAGACGATCAATATTCGTGGTTTGACTATCGCTCTAAAGGGTTTGTAGATAACCGAGGGCTTCGAATAGATGTAGTACTTGCGACTAATGAGCTTGCAGCACGCTGTATAGATACTGGTATTGACTACGAACTGCGCGGTATTGAAAAACCCTCAGATCATGCCCCTATATGGTCAACATTTAAGTAATTACTATGCTCAGCATAACAATACAAGGGCTACTTTGGGCCCTTGTAATTATTATTGCCCTACTAAGCTTTGATAAAAAAACATATAAAACATTGCTTAATACGCCAGCCCGTCAAACTGGAGTTCTTGCATGTGCGTTAGTGTTTGCAGTGCTTTGGCGAATAAAGGCTGGCATTTTAACTGGCCTTGATTTACACATCCTAGGTGTTACGGCTGCTACATTAATTTTAGGCTGGCGATTGACTATTTTAAGTAGCTTACTTGCCACAGCGCTACTCGCTGCCTTTGGTCAAATTGAACTTGAGCTGTTACCAGTACAACTGTTTATTGGTGCGTTTATTCCTATTTTATTGAGCTATCTTGGCTTTATAATTAGTTACCAGTATTTACCTCGTCATTTTTTTGTTTATATATTTGTTTGTGCGTTTATAACCGCAGGATTTATAGCCTGTATAAAAATAGGCCTAGGTGCTTTATTTTACTTAGCTATAGGGCAATACAATTGGCAAGAACTTGCAGATAACTACGTTTATTTAAGTGCCATAATTTGGTTTCCTGAAGCAATGCTCAACGGCATGGCTATAACAATTATGATCACCTATCGCCCGCATTGGGTAAAAACTTTTTACGATAAGGACTACCTAGACTCATGAGTCTACAATATCAATGCCCGCTATGTAACCTCGCACTTTTGAAAGCTGATTCAACACTTCGTTGTGCTAATAACCACAGCTTTGATTTTGCCAAAGAAGGGTATGTTAATTTACTGCCTGTGCAACAAAAAAATTCAAAACAACCAGGCGACTCCCTTGAAATGGTACAAGCTAGACGCGCATTTTTAGAGCGTGGATACTACCGCTTTTTACAACAAAATCTTAGCGATCTAGTCGGTCGAATAAGTGCGAATACGGTTATAGATTTAGGATGCGGTGAAGGGTTTTATACCCAAGCTATAGCAAGTAAAACAGACGCTATAGTGTACGGCGTCGATATTTCAAAATCTGCCGTTAAATATGCGGCAAAGCGCTACCCTAATTGCCATTTTAGTGTTGCATCAATTAGCCAAGCACCTTTTAAAAGTCAATTTGCTGATATACTTATTAGCGTATTTGCACCTTTGTTTGAGGATGAACTTGAACGTCTAGCTAATAAAAACGCAACATTAGTGGTAGCAAGCCCAGGCCCTTATCATTTAAAAGAGCTAAAATCGTATATATATTCAGAAGTAAACGAACATACTGAAATAGCCACGCCAAAAGGGTTTCAAAAAGCAGAACAGGCTCTTTTAACAGAGCATATAGCGCTTAGCTTTACTGATATTAAAAACTTAATAATGATGACGCCATTTGCATGGAAATTTAGACCCGAGCACTGGACAGCACTCGAACAAAAAGGTGAACACAATGTCACCTTATCATTTTATATTACTCAGTTTACCAAAATAGATAATGGTATAACCCGCTAAAACTGCTCTTTAGTAAATGCTCTATCCATTTTTTCAAACATATCTTTAAGTAAGTTAGCAAGCTCCATATAACGGGGCTTGTTCTCACTTAACTGCGTTTGATATCCATTAGCCGCCATTTTAGTGTACAGCTCGTTGTACCATTTTTGCATCGCAGGATCTAAAGGCGTTTGCGCTCGTTTACCTAACCAAAATAAACCTTGTAAAGGTAACGATATAAAAAATAATGCACTCGCAATAGCTTGCGGTAAAAAATCAGAACCTAAGTAATTAAGCTGAAAAAACAACGTTAGCATAGCCAAGATTGGCATTACTGTAATGGCAAGCTCAGTCGCTCTAATCACTCTAAACTCTAAAAACAAAGGCGCAAGCTCTTTACGCATTGGCCATTTTTTACCATACAAACGGCCTGTTTGTAGTTGTGACATCACACTTTTTTGCATCATGACTCCTCACAGATACTGCTTTTAAATACAATAGAAAACGAGCTATACCAAAGTGTAACACAAAATGAGGGAGTTACACTTTCTCAGTAAAAGAGCTTAAATTTCCCCTTTAATGGCGAACAATCCTAACTTAAACATCATAAATAAGGTAAAATATTTAACATTGAGTTAACCACTTTGCAGTTGAACATTTAATTGTTTTAGCTTTATTTAATACCGTAAGTGTAACTATCACGTATTAACGTTCACTTACTAAATTTGTTTATGGAAATTGAATCTATGCCAACAACCTCACCTGAATCCCAACATGTTTTAGTTTTAAACTGTGGTAGCTCTAGTTTAAAGTTTGCCATTATTGATGCAAACGACGGTCACGAAATTATATCAGGCCTTGCTGAACGCTTGGGCGCCAAAGCCCCCTCCATTAAATACAAATTTAATGGAACTAAGACGGTTATCGACTTAGCGGCTAATCAAGCGCATGCTGAGGCTATAAATACGCTTGTAAGCTTAATAAAGGATCATAACCTTGATGAGCACCTTATTGCTGTTGGGCACCGTGTTGTTCATGGCGGAGAGCATTTCACAAAGTCAGTCTTAATTGATGAAGACGTAATTAACGGTATTACTAAAGCGTCTTCTTTAGCGCCGCTACATGGTCATGCGAACTTGTTAGGTATTTCATCTGCACAAGCTTCATTTATAGGTTTACCCCAAGTAGCAGTATTTGACACAGCATTTCATCAAACTATGGATGAAGTTGCCTACCTTTACGCCCTACCCTATAAGCTTTATACAGGCTACGGTGTAAGACGCTATGGTATGCACGGCACAAGTCATTACTATGTAGCAGGACAAACTGCTAAATTATTAAATCAGCCTATAGAGAAGAGTAATTTCATTAGTGCTCATTTAGGTAATGGCTGCTCTGTTACTGCAATAAAAAATGGTAAAAGTGTTGATACCAGTATGGGTTTAACGCCATTGGCTGGTATTGTTATGGGTACTCGCAGTGGAGATATTGACCCCGGTTTATTTAATTTTTTAACTACACAGCTTAGTTACAACGCTCAGCAAATAGATAATTTATTAAACCAAGAAAGCGGCCTACTAGGTATTAGCGAACTCTCTAACGATTGTCGAACGATTGAAGAAGCCGCTGTTGCCGGACATAAACAAGCACGTTTAGCGCTGGATATTTTTTGCTACCGACTAGCCAAACAAATTGCAGCCTACATGGTACCATTACAACGTTTAGATGCACTTATATTTACTGGCGGCATTGGCGAAAACTCCGATATCATACGTGAAAATGTCATTAATCAATTAGCTTTTTTAGGGTTCAGTTGTGACCAGAAGAGCAATCTTGATGCACGTTTTGGTAATCAAGGTATTATTAGTTCAGCCAATACTTCATCCAAAGTGGTAGTAATGCCGACCAACGAAGAGTGGGTTATTGCACTTGATGCCGCTAACATCGTAAAGGAGCTTTAATATGGCACGTCGTATTATGTTAATTCCTGTGTCTACCGGTGTGGGTTTAACGTCGGTATCAGTTGGTTTAGTTCGCGCTCTTGAGCAAAAAACAGTTAAAGTTAACTTTTTTAAACCCATCGCTCAGCCTCGTTCAGGCGAAACAGGTCCTGAAAAATCAACACAAATAGTCACTCAAGGTTCACCTATTAACCCACCCACCCCTTTTGCTCTTGATTATGCTGAGCAAATGATTGGCGACGGTAAAGGTGATGATCTACTAGAGGAAATTGTTGAACGCTTTGAAAGTAAAATAAACGACGATGAAGTAGCTATTATTGAAGGTATGGTGCCTACTCGTCGCCAACCTTATGCTGGGCGTGTAAACCGCGAAATTGCGCAAACACTCGGCGCTGAAATTGTATTTGTACTTACCCCTGGTAATTACACCATTACTCAAATAGAAGACCGCCTAGAAATTGCAGCAGGTAATTACGGTGGAATCGATCATCCTCGTGTACTGGGCTGTATTTTTAATAAAGTAAATGCGCCACTTGATGAAGAAGGCCGTGCACGCGCCGATTTAGTCGACGCTTACAAACCCGAAGAGCTTGAAAACGAGTTAAATCGTTTAGCGTCTTTACCTATTTTTAAAAAAAATCCGTTTATGTTGCTTGGCGCAATCCCGTGGGATTTTGACTTAGTAGCGCCACGCGTAAAAGACTTAAGCGCGTATTTAAAAGCAACAATAATTAACGAAGGCGATATGCTTCATCGTCGCCTGCGTCGTATCACTTTTTGCGCTCGTACGGTTTCTAATATTTTAAATTATTTTACGCCAGGTGCTTTATTAGTAACACCGGGCGATCGCTCTGACATACTTGTTGCTGCGTGTTTATCTGCTATGAACGGCACTAAACTTGGCGCTATATTACTCACCGGTGGCTTTGAGCCAGAGCCACGTATTATGGCTTTGTGTGAACAAGCTATGCAAACCGGTTTACCAATACTCGCAACCGATGCCGACACATGGCGCACATCACTATTACTGCATAACTTTAATATGGAAGTACCAAATGATGATGACCAACGCATTGAAAAAGTAAAAGATCACAACGCAGAACATATCAATTCAAGCTGGCTCGATACTCTAGCTCAAAGTGTAGGCAAAACGCGTAAGTTATCACCACCTGCATTTCGTTATTTATTAACCGATAAAGCACGTAAAGCAGATAAAACCGTAGTATTACCAGAAGGGAATGAACCTCGTACAATTAAAGCGGCTGCTATTTGTGGTCAACGTGGCATTGCTAAAACTATATTGCTTGGCGATCGCGAAGAAATAATGCGTATTGCACAGCAGCAAGGTATTGAGCTAAACGAACATGTAAGTATCATCGAGCCAAAAAGTATTATAAATGATTATATTGCGCCTATGGTCGAAATTCGTAAAAGCAAAGGCCTAACTGCTGTAGTAGCACAAGAGCAACTACAAGATAACGTCGTACTTGGCACAATGATGCTTGAGCAAGGTAAAGTAGATGGTTTAGTATCGGGCGCGGTAAATACCACTGCCAATACAATTCGCCCGCCCCTGCAGTTAATTAAAACAGCGCCAGGATCATCACTAGTATCATCCGTATTTTTTATGCTGCTACCTGATCAAGTGTTAGTTTACGGCGACTGTGCAATTAACCCCGACCCTAATGCTGAACAACTTGCTGACATAGCGATTCAATCTGCCGACTCTGCAGCTGCATTTGGCATAGAGCCACGTGTAGCCAT
>NZ_AUTI01000367.1:0-2152 GCF_000497995.1 Pseudoalteromonas sp. TB25 | reverse complement strand
AAAAATTCAGAATTCATTGAGCTGTCGAAAGACATAAAACTTTTTAATTGAAGAGTTTGATCATGGCTCAGATTGAACGCTGGCGGCAGGCCTAACACATGCAAGTCGAGCGGTAACAGAAAGTAGCTTGCTACTTTGCTGACGAGCGGCGGACGGGTGAGTAATGCTTGGGAACATGCCTTGAGGTGGGGGACAACAGTTGGAAACGACTGCTAATACCGCATAATGTCTACGGACCAAAGGGGGCTTCGGCTCTCGCCTTTAGATTGGCCCAAGTGGGATTAGCTAGTTGGTGAGGTAATGGCTCACCAAGGCGACGATCCCTAGCTGGTTTGAGAGGATGATCAGCCACACTGGGACTGAGACACGGCCCAGACTCCTACGGGAGGCAGCAGTGGGGAATATTGCACAATGGGCGCAAGCCTGATGCAGCCATGCCGCGTGTGTGAAGAAGGCCTTCGGGTTGTAAAGCACTTTCAGTCAGGAGGAAAGGTTAGTAGTTAATACCTGCTAGCTGTGACGTTACTGACAGAAGAAGCACCGGCTAACTCCGTGCCAGCAGCCGCGGTAATACGGAGGGTGCGAGCGTTAATCGGAATTACTGGGCGTAAAGCGTACGCAGGCGGTTTGTTAAGCGAGATGTGAAAGCCCCGGGCTCAACCTGGGAACTGCATTTCGAACTGGCAAACTAGAGTGTGATAGAGGGTGGTAGAATTTCAGGTGTAGCGGTGAAATGCGTAGAGATCTGAAGGAATACCGATGGCGAAGGCAGCCACCTGGGTCAACACTGACGCTCATGTACGAAAGCGTGGGGAGCAAACGGGATTAGATACCCCGGTAGTCCACGCCGTAAACGATGTCTACTAGAAGCTCGGAACCTCGGTTCTGTTTTTCAAAGCTAACGCATTAAGTAGACCGCCTGGGGAGTACGGCCGCAAGGTTAAAACTCAAATGAATTGACGGGGGCCCGCACAAGCGGTGGAGCATGTGGTTTAATTCGATGCAACGCGAAGAACCTTACCTACACTTGACATACAGAGAACTTACCAGAGATGGTTTGGTGCCTTCGGGAACTCTGATACAGGTGCTGCATGGCTGTCGTCAGCTCGTGTTGTGAGATGTTGGGTTAAGTCCCGCAACGAGCGCAACCCCTATCCTTAGTTGCTAGCAGGTAATGCTGAGAACTCTAAGGAGACTGCCGGTGATAAACCGGAGGAAGGTGGGGACGACGTCAAGTCATCATGGCCCTTACGTGTAGGGCTACACACGTGCTACAATGGCGCATACAGAGTGCTGCGAACTCGCGAGAGTAAGCGAATCACTTAAAGTGCGTCGTAGTCCGGATTGGAGTCTGCAACTCGACTCCATGAAGTCGGAATCGCTAGTAATCGCGTATCAGAATGACGCGGTGAATACGTTCCCGGGCCTTGTACACACCGCCCGTCACACCATGGGAGTGGGTTGCTCCAGAAGTAGATAGTCTAACCCTCGGGAGGACGTTTACCACGGAGTGATTCATGACTGGGGTGAAGTCGTAACAAGGTAGCCCTAGGGGAACCTGGGGCTGGATCACCTCCTTATACGATTTAGAACTTATTTGTTCGTAGTGTCCACACAGATGATTGTTATTGTAAAGAGAACAACACTTATTGTTTTGGGTCTGTAGCTCAGCTGGTTAGAGCGCACCCCTGATAAGGGTGAGGTCGGTAGTTCAAATCTACTCAGACCCACCACTTCTTGTCTAATCAAGAAGATGGTTAAAACAGTAAGTACCAGCATATGTGGGGCTATAGCTCAGCTGGGAGAGCGCCTGCCTTGCACGCAGGAGGTCAGCAGTTCGATCCTGCTTAGCTCCACCACTTTTACTTCTTAAAAATAAATATTCTTTATCGGGCCATTAACCGCCTGAGAATAGAGTGTGTTTAATTTTGAGAGGTTTTTGTATCTCTTGCTCTTTAAAAATTTGGAAAAGCTGATAATAAAATTCTGATGAATAACATTGTTATTTATCAAGAGTTTTCAAAAGTAAAAAAAGAATGGTAGCAGTACCATTCAGTGCCATTTGATTGACGTTTTACGTTGATTGATTGGTATCTACTTTAGTATTCAATATTAACTTCTGGCGAAGTTAAACTGTCACAAAACAAAGACC
>NZ_AUTI01000366.1:0-21080 GCF_000497995.1 Pseudoalteromonas sp. TB25 | reverse complement strand
CAGCCACACCGGCTAAATTACCAGTGCCTACTCGTGCGCAAAGCCCTGTACACAATGCTTGGAATGATGAAATGTCGTTTTTTTTACATTTGCTACTGCCTTTTAAAAGGCTAAACATATGTTTAAATTTAAGTATTTGAATTGCTTTTAGTCGTACTGAAAACCATACCCCCGTAAACAAGAGTATATAAATAAGTACTTGCCCTTCTCCCCATAAAAGGTTGTTTACGCTTTTGACGACGGTATCGAACATTGCTAATTCCTTCTTATATTTTTTATATTAATACCCTTTTTTGGGTATAACGGCATTTGCTTACGACATCGACTAAAAATTTAATGCAAATAAGGCAGCTAAGCTGCCTTAAAACTATACATTATTTATTTTGCAAATGAACTCCTGCAATCATGCACCTAACTGAGCCACCAGCCGACTCAATAGTAGGTATTGGTAATGGCACAAGCTTAGCCGTTTTTTGTATAACTGTTATTTGTGCCGGTGTAAGTGCATTAAACGCAGTTTGCGATAAGGCTAAAATACGACCATTTTTACCTTGTAGCTCAATAGCATTGCCACAAAAGTTATTAATTTGATCGAGTGATAAATCAATTACTTCGTGGTGGCTTTGTAAAAAATGAGTAACTAGCGCTTTACGCTCCTCACTTGGCACCATGTTTAAGCCAACCATTACAAACTCAGTTGCAACGCACATTAATACATTAGTGTGATATACCGCTGTACCTTTTTCATCATATGCATTAAATATAACGGGTTTTAATGCGAGCAAATTACAAACTGTATTAACAACCGATTGAGTTGTTCTTTTAGATTTTGCTGCATAAGCCAGTTTATATTGATGATCGAGAACCAGTGAGCCCGTGCCTTCTAGGAATGAATTTTCTTTCGCTAAATGCGCATAATCAGTCACAACCGTCACTTTATAGTGATCCGTTAAAAAATCAATAATATCTTTTCGATATTCTAACCTTCTGTTTTCTACAAACATTGGGTAGATTATTAATTCCCCACTTTGATGAGTAGAAAACCAATTATTTGGAAACACAGAGTCGGGAGTCTGTGTTTGCTCATCTTCAAAAAGGTGAACTTTTACCCCTTCATTTTTTAATAATTTTACTGCATTTGTGACTTCGCTATATGCTTGTTCACTTTGATTTGGTGCTAAGCATTCACTTTGAAATGCATTGTCGAGCATTGTTTGTGGGTTAGACGTAAAGTGATGCGGACGTACCATAACAACCGCACTCGGAGCTTGATTTACGTGGCTCATGCTACGTGCTCTTGTGCTGATGTTTGCTCTGTATTAAGTACCGAAAACAAGTTGCGCGGATCGGCTTGCTGTGTAATTAAATCGAGCAATGTAAATTCACCGCTTTTAATAAGTTGATCGCGTATAAATACAAGCGCTGTAAAGTCTTCGCTCGCAAAGCCTACACCATCAAAAATAGTTAATTCGTCTTGGCTAGTACGGCCAAGCGATTGCTTATTAACGACTTTATGAAACTCAGTTACAACAAAGCTTTCACTCATTTGTTGTATTTCGCCCTCTATTCGAGTTTGTGGCTCGTACTCTACAAATACATTAGCGCGCTCGAGTAATTTAGCATCTAACTCTGTTTTACCTGGGCAATCGCCACCTATGGCATTAATGTGCACACCTTGTGGGATCATGTCGTTTGTTAAAATTGTAGCATTGGTTTTATCGGCAGTGCAGGTTGTAATAACGTGCGCACCTTGCACAGCTTCCTGTGCGCTATTACAAATAGTTACGTTTAACCCGTAAGCACTTAAATTAGTAAATGCTTTTTTAGACGCGTTTGCATCTATATCGTATAAACGAATATGTGTTATGCCCAATACAGCTTTAAATGCCAGTGCCTGAAACTCAGACTGTGCCCCATTACCAATTAATGTAAGTGTTGTTGAGTTTTTTGGTGCTAAATACTTAGCCACCAGCGCCGATGTAGCCGCTGTACGTAGCGCTGTTAGTAGGCACATTTCGCTGATCATTACCGGATAACCACTATCTACATCGGCTAAAATACCAAATGCAGCGACTGTTTGAAGTTCTCGAAAGGTGTTTTTTGGGTGACCGTTTACATATTTACAGCTGAACATTTGGCCATCACTCACTGGCATTAGCTCTATTACACCCTCTGGTGAGTGTGCTGCATAGCGAGGTGATTTATCAAACTCTTTCCAACGGGCAAAGTCGGTTTCTAATTTATGTGTTAGCTCTAACAAAACGTTTTCGATACCTAAGCTATTTATAAGCTTAGCCATTGCCTGAACGCTAACAAACGGAACGCCTTGTTTTGGCTGTGCTATAAAATGACTCATGTTGAAACCTCTTAAATAAATGTATTAGTTAATTTAAAACAAGTTTAGCGAGGCCGCATGCTATTTAATATGGCAATTAGTTATACAAATTTTATTAATTTTTATCACTTTGCTATGCAGGTATATACAAATTGTGTATTTTAGTAGGCCATGCTCTAAAAGGTTTGATTTATGACTCCTTATATTTACGATTCCCTTGATAACGCTTTAATTGCTGAATTACGAAAAGACGGTCGCGCCTCTATCTCTGCTTTAGCAAGTTCTTTAAATGTGTCACGCGGGACAGTGCAAAATAGATTAGATCGATTAGTGAGTTCAGGCGCTATTTTGGGGTTTACTATAAGAGTGCATGAACACATAGAAACCGAAGCCGTTCGTGCAATTATGATGGTGGAAGTGATTGGTAAATCAACTTCTCAAGTTATTAAAACTATGCGTGGTATACCCGAACTTACAAAATTGCACACTACCAATGGTGCTTGGGATTTGGTAGCAGAGATACAGGCCGCGAATTTAAGTGAGTTTGATGGCGTACTTAGGCAAGTAAGAGAAATAGACGGTATTTTAAATAGTGAAACGAGCATATTACTTTCATCAACTTAAGTTATTTTTAATATTTAAAAGAATACTTAAATGACACCCATTTATAATGTTTTAAGTATTCACAAGGCACTTCCAATTAGAATCCAGGGGTTAATAAATGTACAAATTAGGGTGGGTGTCATTTAAATAAAAGGCATTTAAATAAATATTACTGCAACTTTAAGTCGCAGTATTATTCATGATTTGGGTATCCAATTTGCTTAATTGTAACGATACTCGCTTTGTGGGTAGTTATGCGTATTGCTGATCTCAAATTGGCTTTGCTGCGCTAAATAAGACCGACCTGCAGCTAAGCCTAATTTATGATCAAAACGTAAATCGTTATTAGAACTACCTAATAATTTGCTATGCAGTTTTTCGTTTGCAAAAATTTGGATTATTTCTACATCATCTGGTGGATTTGCAATAAACTCAAGCTCATCTAAATAAGCCTTCTCGTGCTGTATTAAGTAGTCTAATGTTTTTGGACAATAGCCCGATGCTATAGCAAATGTTCTTAGCTTTTGTACCCATGCAGATTGCGCTTGAAAATTAGCGTCAACCGTTCTTATTACAACAATTTTACGAGCACCTCGGTTGTAAGCCTCACGCACGGGGAGTGGAGCGGCTAAACCGCCGTCTAGATAAAAATCGCTCTGTGCTTGCTCTTCAACAATATGTGTTTCATTCGCTGCTTTTGCGTTTAACCAAGGTGTTAACTTTACACCTTGTTTGTATAAAAACGGAAGTGCGCTAGAAGCCTTTAACAAATCACGCCATTGACCACTATCACCTGTAGGCGATAAGTAATAAGCTTTTCTGTCTCGTGCATTTGTGGCTGTTATAAGTAGTTCACGCTCACCTAAACTAGTTTTCGCTGTTTTGAAATCTATAGCTCTGTTTACTTCAGTGGTTTTGTCAAAGTACCAATCTAAATCAACTATATGCTTACCCACTAATCCACGACCAAGCTGAAAAAAACGCTTATTACGCGAAAGCCCTCTGATCAGGCGTTTAGCGTAGCCTTTTTGGCGCGCTAAGTAGCTAGTTAAGTTTTGCGAACCCGCTGAAGTACCAATGAATAAATCAAAAGGGTCATAGCTTTGCTCTAACCAAGCATCAAGTACGCCAGCTGTGAATATCCCTCGCTGCCCGCCACCTTCAGCAATCAGAGCAACTTTTGGCTGCGCTGTTTTGTTAACTGAATTAGCTGTTGCGGTGTTTAGAGAGTTCACGGTGTACCTGCCTTTAATTTTATGATGTCTGGTTTAATAGCTACATTATAAAAAACAAAAGTGATATCTTAAAATTGATTGTTTAAATCAGTTCAATTGAAAAAACAGAACGGTATATAAAGCAAAATATTTACTAAAAATAGCAATCAAATTTACTTTGAATATTTAAATAACAAATACAGACATCACTTAAAGTTAATAAAATGAGTTAAAAAAGTTTAACTTTTGATGATGTCTGTATATTAACAAGCCCAGAGTGTACGCTTGCTTAACTAACTATATTTTAGTGTTTTATTTCCATTAAAATTTCGAGTGCACGGTGGCGTTTTTCACTATCGAATACATCATTGGTAAATATAAACTCATCCACTTCTAGCTGTTTAGCTATCATCTCTAACTTGTGTTTAATACTTACATGTCCGCCTACTACGCTTAGACTTAAAAAGTTCTCTACATGAGCGCGTTCTTGTTCGCTCCACAACCCGTCCATGCTTTCAACAGGCGGTTTTAGCCACAGCTCATTACCGCGTATAAGTTCGAGTACACGTTGCTTAGAAGTAGTCGATAAATATTGCGCTTCATCGTCGGTATCTGCAGNGCAGCCACTAAAGGCAGTGCAAGCATTACGTATGGCTTATCAAGTACGCTTGATGCTTTAAATTCGCGCTTATACAACGCTATTGCATCGTGCACAAAGCGCGGTGCAAAATGCCCTGCAAATACATACGGTAACCCTTTTTGCGCCGCTAGTTGCGCGCTAAATAAACTCGAGCCTAATAACCAAATCGGAACGTTTGTGTCCTCCCCCGGTATAGCACGTATAAGGTGCGTACCATTGTAAGGACCTAACAATGTTTGCAGTTCAGTTACCTCACCTGGGAAATTTTCTGCGCGGCTCATATCGTTGTTTAATGCACGACTCGTTACAGGATCGCTACCTGGGGCACGCCCTAGCCCTAAATCTATTCGCCCTGGATATAAGCTCTCTAATGTACCAAATTGTTCAGCAACAACTAATGGGGAGTGGTTTGGCAGCATAATACCGCCTGACCCAACGCGTATCTTTTTGGTATTACCTGCAATGTGACCAACCAAAATTGAAGTGGCCGCACAAATTATACCTGGCATATTATGATGCTCAGCAAGCCAAAAACGGTTAAAGCCAAGCTCATCTGCACGTTGAGCGTATTTAGTACTTTTATGAAGAGTGTTAGTAACGCTGTCCCCTTTGATCATGGGGGCAAGTTCTAATAACGAAAAAGGAATGGAATTTAACAAAATAGCAGCTCCTAAAAATGCATGCTAACAATGTATTACATCATTAGCATAAAACACTTAAATGGGTCTTCTATTAGGTCAATTCAAGTTACGCAGTGGTATTAGAGCAAAATAGGTATATGTTATTTTGCTCTAAGGTATTCAAGCAAGCTGTGCATCACGTTGGCGCAGCTTTTTATAGCCTTCTGAATCCACGCCTTTTTTCCAATACCCTGAGGAAACAATATTACCGCGTGGTATATTAAATTGCTCTGTTAACAATGTCTTTGCTTTACGCACAAGCCCAGCTTCCAATGCCATAAATACAATGGGAGGCTCTGCTGTAATGTGCAAATTTTGAAGCGCGCTTAGTAGCACTTCGTCAGCGTTGTCGGTAACAAGCCAATTAATATCGCGGCTTGTTTCTAAATCAATAATGTCTTGCTCAGTGGGCGCATGTACAAAAGCATCAATTTTTGAAGTTAAAGGTAATTGCTGCGCATACCCCTTTATTGCATTTACCGATGTTAAATCCCCTAGCAACACATAATGCGAATGCCCATAATTATCTAGCTTTTTAGGGCCTGGGCCTGCAATACCTACCTCATCACCTACTTTTGCAATTTTAGCCCAGTCAGTTGCCGGACCTTGGTGCATATTTATAACAAAATCCAGTGTTAACGCGCCTGTTTGTGCATCTACATGCCTTATTGTGTAAGATCGCATACACGCTGTTTTTAAGTTAAAATCTACTTCACCATTTTTTGGGATCAGTACTTTTACATAGTTACCAATGTGCTGTGAGGTTAAGTCGTTAAAATCATCAGAGCCTACAACAATGCGTTGTAGGTGTGGTGTGATTTGCTGCGTACTTAATATGTTAGCTTTGCGAATTTGTTTACCCATGCATTACCTCGTTTTACAAAACTTGGACTTTAATACCAACTTGCATAAATCTTTGATCAATTTAACAAATTAAATAAACCCCATATATAAGCAGATTGGTATAATAATTAGCTGCTATAAAAGCAGACATTGCACAACGCCCCATTGGTTGATAAAATCAACTATAACAAGTTAATTGACTTTGTCAACTACATTGAGAGTTTTATGAATACACCTTTATCAAATACGCTGTTTGAATTGATGCAAAATTACCGCGTCACAATTCGTGAAGCAATTAACGCAGGCGAACTTGGTATAAATGCTATGCACGTACGCTGCATACATATTATCGCGAACGTAAATAACTGTACGGCTAACGATATTGTTACTAAAACGCAGCGCGACAAAGCGCAAATAGCACGTTTAATTAAAGATCTTATTGGCTTAAATTTAATAAATAAACAGGCAAGTGAGCACGATAAGCGCTGCTTTATTTTGTCGCTCACAGAGCAAGGCAAAGTTCTTTTTGATAAGTTATTAGCCTCAGAGCAGAAAATAAATAATCAAATGTGTAAAAACTTAAAACCTCAGCAAATCAAAGACTTTTTAGATATCGCACAGCAAATGATCAAAAATATGGATTGATCGGTTATACATTTCTTGGCATAACTTACACAAAACGCATATACTGTACACTTATACAGTATATGCGTTTTAGGTTGTGTTATGTTTGTCATTCCCATTTATATAGAAGCAGGCGTGTGTGGTTTTGAATCGCCCGCAGCGCAGTACACCGAGCTAGGTGTAACCCTTGATGAGCTTTTAATAAAGCACCCAAATGCTACCTTTATTGGCCTAGCATCGGGCAACTCTATGCAAGAAGTCGGAATTTTTGAAGGGGACTTATTAGTTATCGACCGTGCAGAGCCTGCAGAAAATGGTGACGTTATTGTTGCTAACTTAAATGGTCTTTTTGTATGCAAGCTGCTTGATAAAACCAATGCGCGGCTGCTTTCAGCGTCTTCTTTACATAAGCCTGTACAACTAACCTCTGCAGACGAGTTTCAGCTCGAAGGCGTAGTAACGCTATCAATAAGAATGCACAGGCAAAGCCCAGAGTTACTAAAATGTATGCCTTAGTTGATGCTGTGTCATTTTATGCCAGTGCCGAAAAAGTATTCGACCCTGCTATTCGATCAAAACCCGTGGTTGTACTTACCAATAACGATGGCTGTGTATGCGCTATTTGCCCTATTGCTCGGCGCTTAAATATTCCTAAATTTGGCCCGTACTTTAAAGTTAAGCATTTACTTGAGCAAAACAACGTTGTTATTCGCTCTAGCAATTACGAGCTTTATGCTGATTTAAGCGACAAAATGATGAATATCATCGCTCGCTTTTGCGATACACAGCACATATACAGTATTGATGAATCGTTTTTGCACTTTGATGGCTACACATCATTAATTAAAGACTGGCATGAATACGGTCATACAATAAGGCGCACAGTATGGCGCGAAACAAAGCTACCTGTAGGTGTTGGTTTTGGCCCGACCCCTACTTTAGCAAAAGCCGCTAACCATGCCGCTAAAAAGCTCAGTGGTTTTAATGGTGTAGCAGTAATAAATAGCGAACAAACTCGCCAAGCTATTTTACAAAGAATGAGCTGCGAAGATGTGTGGGGGATAGGCCGGCGGCTAGCTAAAAAACTTAAAATAATGAATATACACACCGCCTGGGATCTTGCTCAGCAAAACCCTAGAGCAATGCGCCGTGCATTTAGTGTGGTTGTTGAACGCACAGTAAGCGAGCTTAACGGAATAACATGTTTAAACTGGGATGATGTACGACAAGACAAGCGGGAGATTTATTCGACCCGTAGTTTTGGAGAGCGCATATGTGAGCCAACAGCACTTAAAACAGCGCTAATTAACCATGTAACCACAGTGGCTAATAAACTAAGAGCGCAACACTCGCTCACTCACCAGCTTTATATTTTTGCAGCCAGTGGCGCGCACGAAAATAAATATTATAAAAAATCGTTTGTGTATAAGTTCCCCTCACCCACTAACGACACCTGCGTGATGGCTAATGCTGTATCTGAGGTATTTAATAAGATTTACCAACCCGGTATACGGTTTTATAAATGTGGTGTGGGTGCGGTAGAGCTAATATCAGAACAGTTTCAGCAAAATGACTTATTTAATAAAAGCCCTGATAATCCAAAACTTATGCAATGCTTAGACACAATTAACAATCGATACGGAAAAGGAATGCTAAGCCTTGCAAGTAGTAAATTAAATGACCGGTGGCACATGAACCGTGATTTTTTGTCGCCGCAGTACACTACGCGTTGGCGCGATATCCCTAAAATATACTGCGAATGATTTGCTACTTACTACTTACTAGATGCTTTATTTACTCTCATCTGCTTTTTTAAATGTGCACTCTACATTGGGTTCGCTCAATGTGTATTTGAGTGTGTTATCAGCTAAAAATTTGATACTTTGACTGATTGTTTTTTCGTTTGCAGGGCTTTCACAACGGCTCATTCTTAAGCCGTTTTCAAGGCCATCACTTTTATATTTAAGAGTGCTGGTTATAAAGCAAAAGTTTGGTTTTTTAATGGTTCGGGTACCATTGTGGAGCGATCCAAATACAATTTGCTCACCAAGTTTAAAACCAGCACTTAAATCACTTTCATCTGTCAAACTCAAATTGCTGTTAACGCATAACCCTGAGTTGCTCGACACAACTTCGTAGGCTCCCAATTTTGACTTTAAAAGCGGTATAAATCGTGTTTTATTACTCGGCTCAGAAAAAGCATTTGCACTTGTAAAAGCGACAGTTAATAAAGCGAGTGTTAAATATTTCATTTCGTGGGTGTATCCTCGTGAGTCAGCGTGTTAAATAATAGCAAAATGCCTAATCACTTAGCTTTTATAACTTTTAACAACTATAACAGAGATTTACTATAAAAGGAGAGAAGTCGTATTCAGGAACTAAGACACGAGCAGCTAAGGGAGTTTTGCTCGACTATTACTGATTCTTACATGTGTGTAAGCCAGTAAGATAACGCAAGAGCAATTACCGATCCCATTAGGTAACAAACCTCGTGCCACAAATAAATCCCTTAGATTGAACACATTTAAATCCACAAAGATTCATCCTAGATACTGCATTACAAACCATTTTGCTGTTAAGTACTTTAGTTAATATGTACTTAAACAACAAAACGATTTATATCAATGCGCTTACTTGTAGGGAAATTAAACTCATTAAATTGTTTAAATAGCGCACAAATTACTATTTATTTTATTGCCAGTACTTTGCAAATAATAAAGGGTAGCTTTGCTTTAAAAACTTAGGTTTGTCTTTAAAACGTTTGCCTTTGGGTTCATCGCTGCCTGATGGAATAAACGGTAATTCGTCTTCGCTGCGTTCTTCAAATAATAAACCGGCTATTAAATCATACTCATCAATATACGGGTAAGGCTGCTCATTTAAGTAATAAACAGGTGTACACTGCGCTAACGAATCAGCATTTTCTAAAGCGTTTTCGAAAACTGTTTTACCACGCGAAATTAACCAACATCTAAACTCGCTAAAACCGTAATCGTCATTACATCCAGCCATCACAAAGGCGGCACCAAACAAATCCCAGGTAAAACATTTACGCATATGTATGCCAAAGTGCTTATCAAAATCAATAAGGTGCTGATCGCTTAAATCATTCAGTTTGTTTTTTAGGTTATCGCTCACACTTTGCGGATCGAGCCCTAAATCAGGCGTTGTTACTAAATCCCAAAAAGCCTGCTCTGTTAACGTTGCCATTATAAAATCTCTTTTACTCGGCCAACTTGACCATCTTCTAAACGTACTTTAATGCCGTGTGGGTGGTTTGGTGATTTTGTTAAAAGGCGCTCAACCACACCCTCAGTTAATGTGCCGCTGCGTTGATCTTCTTTTAATACAATATTTACTGTGGTACCTGGTGAAATTTGCGAACGCGAAGGAACAGCCATAATTTAAACCCTAAAAATAATTTATCTAATTATAACGTCCATGTGATGTCATACCAACTAAACCGCTGTTAATTGGCTAAAAATGAGATGTGTGCTGGTTTTGCGTTCAACTTAATAGCTGCTAGCTGGCTAAGTATAATCTGCGTTAACTCATCAAGTTGCGGTTTTGCATCTTCACGGGCTACCTCATCAATAAAGTAACATTGTACTTTTAACGTGTTTACTTCGTTATTTAAATCAACTGTATGCGTTAGATAATCAAAATCAATTACCATTTCTTTTATTGCTTCGCATGTATTAGTAAGTGCTAGTCTAATGTGCTTATCGCGCTGCTTTTGAGTTTTAGTCATAATATAAGGGTTACTTATTTAGTTTCTGCTTGTTGCTGTTTTTTAAACTCTTCGTAGTTAGAGTCTTGTTTATCTAGGCATTCGTAATATTCTTTGTCAGCTTTATAATTACACTCATCAAGGCGCGCCGATTGAACTTCATGAAAACGCGCGTCAGAGCTACAACCTGCTAAAACACATAATCCAACAATAAGTAATGCGCTACTTTTTGGTTTATTGATAAACATTAAATTTCCTTACACTTTCTATATCGAAAAAGCGTTAAATTATTACGATACTATTGTATATTAGCGCCATAAAATCTTAATATCCAAAGGATCTATTACTATGATGTCGCAGTTACAAAAGTTGTTTCAGCGTATAGACAAAAGCAAGATATTTCAATCATTTGTTATAGCTGTAATTATTGTTTCTGCCCTTACAGTAGGTGCACACACTTACTCACTACATCCTACCGTAGAGCTTGCTCTAAATTGGATGGATGTTGGCATTACTGCATTCTTTTTAATTGAACTAATAATTCGCTTTGTTGCAAGCAAAGGCATTAAAGACTTCTTTTCTAAGGGATGGAATATATTTGACACTATCATAGTATTGGGCAGTTTATACCCTGCTGCTGGCTCTACAATGTTAATAGCTAGGCTGTTGCGCATATTTAGAGTGTTACGATTGGTTTCGATGATCCCAGAGCTGCGCTTATTGGTTAACTCATTGCTTAAAGCCATTCCACAAATGGGTTATATAGCCCTATTAATGTTTGTTATTTTTTATATATACGCTGCAATGGGTAGCATGATGTTTGCTGAAATCAATCCCGTACTTTGGCAAGATGTTTCAATCTCCATGCTTACTCTGTTTAGGGTGGCAACATTTGAAGATTGGACCGACATAATGTATGAAACAATGGCGGTGTACGAACTAAGCTGGATTTATTACCTTACGTTTATATTTTTAACCGCATTTGTATTTTTAAATATGATGGTAGGTGCCATTTTAGAAGTAATGAGTGAAGAGCACCGCAAAGCGCGAGAAGAACTCGCAGACGACAGCTCATTACCTGCAACGCAAGGGCAAGTAAACGAACTACAATCCCAAATTGCTGAGCTTAAAGAGCTATTGAGTAACCGCAAAAACTAATCTGAGAAAAGTACTAAAGCACCCACTTAAAGTTTAAAAAGTGGGTGCAGCTTAAGTATTTAACTAAAACGAACATTACCAAAGAGCTTTAATTCTCCTCGTTATCAGATTTTTCATCCGTATCTTCAAAAGAAATAACGTTATCTACTTTCATTTTAAACGCATCAAAAAATGCGTTTTCTAATACCGAAATCACAGCTTGAAAAGTCGAAACATCCGTATTATCTAATTGCCCCTCTATAGGGATACGTGCAGCAACAAGTTTAGACTCATCGTTTTCGAGTATAGAGCCCAGTAAATCAACACTGCCTTCAAATATGGCCGTAAATATTCCATCGTCATCTTTTTCTATATCTTCGCGCCACGAGAACACACTCAAGTTTTGAACGCCCGCTTTTACATAACCATTTAAGTTATTGTCTTTAGCCACCAATTCCATAGCGCCATCAATGCCACCCGCTTCAATATCAAAAGGCGTGTATACTTTAAATACAGTATCGAGGTTTTTAACAGAGAAACGCTGTACCTCTGCGTTAAAATCAAAATTGGCTTGTTTGCTAAAGGGATCTAATTTGCCATCAAACTTTAATGCGGCCTCCCCCATTAATGCACCTTCTACGCTTAGAGTAGTCACTAGTGTTTTTGATAGGTTTTGCGCGTTGGTTATATTTTCAATTCGAGCGTTGATATTTGATATAAAAGTGGGTTTTTCACCACTATTCGTTGAGTTAACTAAAGTTAACTTGCCTTGCTCAATTGTTAAGGTATCAATAGAAAACAGTACTAAATTATTGGCGAGACCTACCCAAGTAGTTTCGTCTTTTACTTGTTTATTTTGCTCAGAAGCATTGGGGTCTTTATCATAAATAACTATTTTAGGGCGCGTAAACGCCATGTTTGTTACTAAATTCCCTTTTAAAAGGGCTGACCACGCAAGTGAAAAATCGAGAGTTTGAATACTCAGCAAAGGCTTAGGAGCTGAAGTTGCATCAACAGCATAAATTTCAACGTCGTCAATTGCGTAGGCACCGCGATATAAAAACAAATCTACGTCACCAACATGCCCAGTAACACCTTGTGTGTGTTTTAGCTGATAATTTACGTAGTGCTGAACTACATAAGGCGCGGCTATTCGCGTTAGTATAAGTAACACAACCAGCGCTATTACACCTTTAAGGTATTTGTCATGAAATATTTTGGATGAAAAATGCATTGTAATTTCCTTTACTAAAAACGGGGGCCTTTTGACCTTTCAGGGTTAAATTTTTCTATATAAAGGGCTGCGTATGTTTAATATTTATTTTTATAAAGCACTTATGAAGATAGCCACACAACATAAACTCTGCTTTACCTAAAACCTAAACGTACAGCTACAAATTTAACCTAGAAGAATAAATAAGCCCTAGCTGAATTCTTTAATTAAGCAAATAAATAAACGTGTAAAAATTACTAATAATTGTAATTTAAATACCTGTTAGGAATAAAATTATAAACAAAGCAAAGCCATATAAGCTTAAAGCTCTAAACAACAGTTATTACAGCAAGGGATATACCACTATTCAAATACACAACTTAAGAAATGATTGCATACATATCTATTTACAATTTAGCTAACTAATAACCGGCGTTAGGTCGAATAAACCGCTTTCATCTACTAAAGTAAAATTAACGCAAACAAGAATAAAAATACATGAATCCTATTTTTTATATATTAGTTACCCTCTTTTTCACCAGTATTATTTGGTCTGTCATATTTTTAATGTCGTGGTATACGTTAGGTAAAAAGCAATATGCCATGCTTTGGACAATCGCATTTGCATTCTCTGCATGCCAATGGGCAACAATGTTGGCAGAACCATTATTTAACTCAAACACATTATATTGGATGTTAGGAAGTAGCTTCTCTGTAGGTTCAGTACTGCTAGGTACGTGGGGGCATTGCATTAGGGTAAACTCGGGTATAAAAATTCGCTATTTAATTATCTCAGCAATAGTTACTCTTGCTGCTGTCTATTATTTTACAGCTATATATGTGCATGTTGGCTTATTTATGTCCTTGTATGTGTATTATGATGTGATTTTACTTGTACTCAATGCAGTTATTATTTTCAGGCATAAACAAAAATCACTTCCTGCCGAAATAGGCGCTAGTATTACTTATACGCTATGTGGATTACTTTTATTTGTTGCAGCAAGCATAGCGTTACTGCAAGGCAGCCAAGTAAATGAAGAATATATAGCGCTGTATACATTAATTAATTTTATTACTGTCCCTACTGCACATGTAGGCATGGCCGTATTCATAATATTTATGATGGCATCAGATTTAGCTGAAAAAATGAACCATCTTGCAATGAGCGACGAACTTACAGGCTGCTTAAATAGGCGTGGATTCTATAATAAAAGCCAAGAGCAACTAAAAGATAAACTTAATAATTATAACTACGTCAGCTTAATTTATTGGGATATAGATAAATTTAAAAAAATAAACGATGAATTTGGACATGCAGGTGGTGATTTAGTTTTAGTAGAAGCTGCAAAAATAATGCAAAACTGCATAAACCCATGTGATTTATTTGGCCGCATTGGCGGCGAAGAATTTGCTTTATTAATAGCAAGAAACGACGAATCGTCAGCTAAAGATCTTCCCGAAAAACTAAGAAATGCACTGGCCAGTTACCCAATTCATTTTAACGATAAAGTAATTAATGTAACGGCAAGTTTTGGCGTAATAAATATTAAATGTAATAAAACGACAATTGAGAGTGCAATAAATGAAGCAGATAAAGCACTCTACCATGCCAAGAATGAAGGGCGTAATCAGGTAGTTCATATAAGCGAATTAAGTCAATAAAAGTTCATTATAACTAAGGCCTACCTATCTTTTAGGTTGAATTTTCGGCAGAATCTTTAGGCAAATAGCATTAAAAAAACGAGGCGGATTGCTCCGTTTTAAGTTATTTTCATATGAATGTAAGCTAATAGAATAACACAAAAGAAGTTACCGCTCGCAGCGAGCCAGAAGCACACGGCACGCTTAAATCGAACCTAGATAAAACAAACTTTGTGCCTGAAAAGTCAGCGCTCTAACTAATAAGTTTAAGCGCATCGGCAAATCTAACTGGTTTACTGAATATAAAACCTTGATACTTATCAATTTGTAAGCTTTGTAATAACGTTAACTGAGCTGTATTTTCTACGCCTTCAGCTATTACCTGGCAACCAATCATATGCGACATGTTAGTTACCGCAGATACAATACTTTTATCTTTTGAGCATTCACAAATGTTATCAATATAAGATTTATCTATTTTAATGTAATCAACTGATAGCTCTTTTAAAACCGATATAGAAGAAAACCCAGTACCAAAATCATCAATAGAGATACGCACACCGGTATTTTTTATGGCCGTAATCACTTTTGACAAATACGGTAAATTTTTAATCATCACTGTTTCTGTTATTTCTAAATGCACATTGTATGGTTTAACAGCATATCTATTTAGAAGAGCAACTAAAAAATCTAAAAAATTATGGTTTTCTAGTTGCAACACCGACACATTAATCGACAATCCAATCTTACTATTCACAGCGTTTAACTTACTTAAACTCGCGATGGCTTGCTCTAGTACAAATTCACCTAATATATTAATTTTCCCATATCGCTCTGCAATATCTATAAATTCTGAAGGGGGAATAAATTCATCATTAAACTGCCAACGAAGTAGTACTTCAAACGTGGTTATTTCATTTGTACTTATATCAACAATAGGTTGATAACACAGATGAAAGTCACCTTTTTCTACGCACTCTTTAATTGAGCTGCGAAGTACTTCTTCTCTTTTAAGCGATTCATGCATTCGCTCGTCAAATACCGATATTTCGTTACGGCTTTTCTTACCTTCATACATAGCAACATCAGCGTATTTAATCGCGTCTTCAAGATTAAAGTTTTCACGCGTAAAATACAGCCCAACCTTAAAAGAAGGGTTTACTTGATAGCTATCCATGCTTACTGTTTTCGTTAAAGTTTTAACTAATCTAAAAACACAGTCAAAAAGTTCGTCTTCGGTGTTACTACGAGAATAAAAAATAAACTCATCCCCTCCCCAACGACAAGCAATAAAGTCGCCTTGGGTTTGTGTTTCAACTAATCGTTTACCTGTTTGGGCCAGAACAAAGTCACCAAAATCGTGACCGTATTTATCGTTGATGATTTTAAAGTCATCCATATCTAAAAATAAAACGGCTTTAATATCATCATTTTGATTGGCTAAATCAAGTTCAACATTAGAAACAAAGCTCCCCCTGTTAAACAATTTAGTTAAATTATCTTTTTGCTCTAAAAGGATTATTTGTTCGGTACGAAGTTGCACTTCGTTTTCTAAGTTTTCAATAAATTGATCTAACTTAAGTTCATTATTAATTGATGACTTTACATCTTTAGCAGAACGTACAGCGGTAACAAAACACAAAATAAACCATAAAACGAGCCCTAAAATACCTAGTACATTCTCATCTTCAATAGGCTGTAAAAGTAATAAAATACTAAAAGGAACCAGTAAACAGGTTATATACGACAAGGAGGAACGAATATCAGAAGCTAAAACATTTACACCGCCACCAGCAAGGGAGCTAAAAACAACCAATGATACAAATTTTTCCTGCATTTGCATGTTTTCATAAAACAAAATGGGGAAAGCAGCCCAAGTTACGGCTGTTAATAATAAACCTATAAAATACAGATGATATTTAAAAGCATGGGTGTTGTTAACAAATACATGGCTGGCTATTCGAAGTAATGAAATAAATGATAACGTAAAAAGCCAGTAAAGTTTTTCTTGCGAGGCGCTGTGGTTAATACTGCTAAAAATAAGAAAACAAGAAACAACCGTGTTTATAGCAATTGCAGAACTAAAATAGGAGCTAACAAATGCTAATCGCTTATTGGCAAAGTTATTTATATGAGAGGTCATTAATGTTACTTGAATAGGCTGTTGCACAATGTAAACAGTTTACTTAAGTTCAATAATAAACAACAGTGAACATTCATAAAAAAGTATTGTTTAAGCCTCTTAAGCGGTTTTATAAGCCATTAAACTAAAAAGGGCTGGCAAATTGCCAACCCCTTTTGTTAATACTAATTATATATTATACCAATTCGCTTAATTAAGTGATCTATTTTGAGGGAAGAAAAATCGTGTCGATAACAAGGCAAAGATTTCGTTATTTAGTTGTTCTATATCAGAAATATTTAACGTAGTTAGCGTCAGATTTAACCCCTCAAATTGATTAAGTATTATTGCGAATTGGTATTACTCACCATCAACAATTATGCGTAGCATACGACGAAGTGGCTCTGCCGCTCCCCACAAAAGCTGATCGCCTACTGTAAATGCGCTGATGTATTTTGGCCCCATCGCTAATTTACGAATACGGCCAACAGGAATTGTTAAAGTGCCTGTTACTTTAACGGGTGTTAAGTCTGTTGCGCTAATTTCACGCTCGTTAGGAATAACCTTAACCCACTCGTTATGAGACGCTAAAATTTCTTCAATTTTTTCTACGCTAATATCTTCACGTAATTTAATGGTCATCGCTTGTGAATGACAACGCATAGCGCCAATACGTACACATAAACCGTCAATAGGCACTGGTTGCTTTGAAGAACCTAAAATTTTGTTCGCTTCAACTTGCGCTTTCCATTCTTCTTTAGACTGACCGCTTGGCATGGGTACGTCAATCCACGGGATTAAACTGCCCGCTAATGGCACACCAAATTGGTCTTGTGGTAAGTCTTTTGACGCCATTGTTTCACTTACTATTTTATCAATTTCTAAAATAGCAGAGCTTGGGTTATCTAGTTTATCTGCAACACTTGCATGAATAGCGCCCATTTGTGCAATAAGCTCTTTCATATTTCGTGCACCAGCGCCCGACGCCGCTTGGTAAGTCATTGGGCTTACCCATTCAATTAGGTCTTGCTCAAATAAACCACCTAATGCAAGTAGCATCAGCGATACAGTACAGTTACCGCCCACAAAGGTTTTAACGCCTTGCTCTAAGCCTTGTTCAATAACATCTTTGTTTACGGGATCAAGCACTATAATGCTGTCCTCACTCATACGCAGCGCTGAAGCTGCATCAATCCAGTAACCATCCCAACCCGACTCTCGAAGCTTTGGATGTACCGCATTGGTGTAGTCACCGCCTTGGCAAGTAACAATAATATCCATTTTAGCAAGTTCGCTAATGTCACTTGCATCTAGTAATGGTTTTGCGTCGCCTGCTATATCTGGGCCTAGTTGACCCGCTTGTGAGGTGGTGAAAAAGGTGGTGTCGATATGGGCAAAATCACTTTGCTGCTGCATACGTTCTAATAACACAGAGCCAACCATGCCACGCCAACCGACTAATCCTACTTTTTTCATTGTTTGTTCCACTGTTTGATTCATAAAAGATGCCTTAATACATTAAAAATTAAATTCATTGCGTGAGATTTAATTTTCATTAACGCTAAACTAACACTCGTAGACGGCTAAAACTAGTGAATAAAACAGAACTTAAATATTTTTCATAGTCATAAAAAAGCCCTGTATTAAATACAGGGCTAATAGGTAATTAGGTTTTATTATATCCCCCTTCCTTGGGTAGAAAATTAAAACTCGTAGCTAAAGCTTAAACTAAACTCAGTGCCTTCTTCTTGACGCCAAAGTGGTAAGTTTTCTTGTTCAATTTCTTTTTCTTGGCCAAGTATATTTTTAACTTTAAAATTAACTTTAGTATTAAAGTTAGGGAAGTAAGAATAAACTAAATCAAGAGAATGAAATGACTTTTCTTCTGCGTCTTCGTTACCACGCGTACCTGGTACGATTATGCGCGGCCCAAACACGTTATAAACAACTGAAGTAGAATGAAAACCATCAGCAGAGTCATAACCCATTTGTAAGTTTGCTACCCATTCAGAATGACCAACTAAACGACGTTTATTATTAGTAACAATGTTAGAAACAGAGTCAGCTTCAAGCGCCTCTTTTAGTTGTTGTTCAAATAATGAATCAACCCCATCAGCATCGTTTATGCCAAGCTCAACACTTGAATCCGATAGAGTAACGTTACCTGATAAAAATATGGCAGATAAATCATTATGAATAAAACTAAAGTCAGTTAAAAAGTCTACCTCAATACCTGTTAGTTCACCCGACTGCGCATTTGCTGTTAGTAATTGCGGAGCAGCTCCACCAACACCCGCTAACTCAACCATTTCAATTGGGTTTTCAATATCTTTATAAAACAAAGCAACTGATAGATTGTTTCCTGAAGGCATGTACCACTCAAACCTAAAGTCAGCATTTTTTAGCTTAGAGCTTTGAAGTGTAGGCGAGCCTCGCACTAAAAACTCTGTTAGTGGGTCAACATAATAAGTTGAGCTTACATCACGCATATCTGGGCGAATCGTCGTTTCACTTAAGTTTAAGCGAAACTGCATTTCTTCATCCATAATATAAGTAATTGCTAAAGAAGGAAAAAAGTTATCTTCTTTTATTGCAACTTCGCTCACTTCTTCAATTGTTCCATCAAAGAAATTAGTATGAGCCTGAAAAGGCACTGATATTTGAGAAAAGTCTTCCCAACGAATACCACCGGTTATACGCCATGTGTTTTCGTAGAAAAAGTCGGCCATAAAATAATAAGCGTCTAACTTATGTGCAGCGCTGTACTTATCACCATCTGCGGTACCATCATCAAAAATACCAGAGCCTGTAATACTTGTATAAAACTCACTATTAGCTAAATTTTCGTCAGAAAAAATTTGGTCTATGTTTGAGCCAAATGTATATTCATCTGTTATACCACGGTGCGTAATACCAAATTGAATATTACTTGCATCACGTTTTTTTTCAGAAAAATCGCCACCCACCTTAAGCTCTAACTCATAGCCATCACCATAAAACGGGATGCCCATATTCCAACCATACGTATCTACGTCATCATGCAAAGTTTGATAATCACGCGTTACGTTAGTAGCAGCAACATCTTGTAACTGCTCTGATTCAAATACACCATCATTTAAGTTAGTTTGAAAAACAACATCTAACGCACCTGGAGCATCCCTGTTGGCGCGGCTTGTACCGGCATACCAATCAAAAAATAAATTTTCTAATTCAGGAAAGTTATGCGTCCCTTTGAGCTGCGTAGAGAACATTTCACGCTCTTCATACATAACGTCAACACGGCGTAACTCAGTAACACCTTCTTCTGACTCGTTAGCATCGAAAAAGTCACGATTACGCACTCTGTCACTCATATCATGCAGAGCTATATTCGTTAGTTCAAATTTATGGTTATTATTAAATTCATAACCTAAATTTAATGTGCCACTCCAACGAACGGTTTGTTCAGTAGATATGCCATCATAAGTTTGTGCAAAACATTTATCTTCGCAGCCCAAACTACCTAAATTTGTACCGCTTTGCTCTTTAACTACTTCCCATTCATTGTCATAGGAAACAGCGGCTAGAACGCCAAAAGTACCTACTTCAGACTCAAACCTATCACCTAGTGCTACTGAAAAATTCATGCCTGGATCAACGTCTTTCTCAGTAGGTCCAACTTGCCAATCTAGAGATTGTAAGAGCGCTTGACGCTGCTCAAGCGAAGTACTGCTGTCACCTTCAAGTCCTGCATCACTTTTAAGCGCTGTAGAAATTAATGAAGGTAAAGCACGTGTACCATCATCGCGCCCCATCCAATCATCATCACCACCACTGTAAAAATAACCGGTGTCACTGTTAGAGGTGTTATATGAAGTACCTAACTGTATTTTAAACAAAAAATCAGAAGGAATAGATTTGGTGCGTATATTTACATTACCACCACCAAAGTGCGCTGGCATATCAGGAGAAAACGATTTCTGCACACTTAAGCTTTCAATAATATCCGATGGAAATAAATCCAGTGGAACAACTGATCGAGTGGGATCTGGGCTTGGAACATACATGCTATTAAGTTGGGTACTTGAATAACGCTCACCCAAACCACGAACATAAATATATTTACCATCGACTAAGGTTAAACCAGTCACACGACGAAGCGCTGAAGCTGCATCGCCATCACCTGTGCGTGATATTTGATCAGCACCCATAATATCAGCAACAAATGCCTGATTTTGACGCTCTTGTAGTACTGCGCCTGCACTACCTTTTAGTCGCTGGCCAACAGCAACTACTTCTTCTATTTCTTGCTCTTCGGC
>NZ_AUTI01000365.1:0-32602 GCF_000497995.1 Pseudoalteromonas sp. TB25 | reverse complement strand
GAGCCATTAAAGTCTATTTTTTTAAAGTTATTTGTATCTACGATACTTTTAAAACCGTTGCCTAAAAAGAAGCTGCGCATGTTATCAAAATGGCTTTCGCCACCATAAATGAACTGCGTGTTGTAATTTTGCTTCGCTAAAAAATCAGCAATGGTAAAAAAGTCGCGTTGTGATTTATCAAGCTTAACAACTGCACGCGAAGGCGTTGGTGTAAACCCTGTAATTACTGCCTCAATTCCACGTACTGAACGTGTGCCCGTGGCGTATAAATTATCAAACCCCCAGCCTTGTTTATAAAGGGCGTCTATATTAGGTGTAAGCGGTAAACCGCCAAGCGTGCCTACATAACGAGCACCTAAACTTTCTTGTAAAATAATGACTAAATTTTTGGGTTTACCTGTATTACTTGCGCGATGAAACGTTTTTGTAGGGGCGGTTACATCACTAAATGTGCCTTGCGTATTTTGCATGTTACTACGCACAATACTAAGTAATTCATCGGTGGGCATTTTACCGTAATAGTCTTGGCTCGATTGCTCATTAGAAAGTTGCTTAACTGCAAACGCGACGCTATAAAGTGAGTTAAGGGTTAAGTCGTTAAGTAAGTGATCAGTAGAAAACGAGACCATGGCGGGGTTAAGTGGTCTGTGTCCTAATGAGTTGCGGGCGCCAAAAATAGTTAAGCATACTAAAATAAGCGCTAAAATTGATTGATTTAAACCTGTTAGTGATGACTTGCTTTGCCATTGATTGCTAAATATTTTACTTGCAAATTTACAGCTTAAAATAAGTGCTATAACAGCAATAAATACTTCTAACTTATAGCCTGAAAAAATCATTTTTGAGACTTCTTTAGGGTAAATTAAATATTCTATAAATAAGCGGTTTGGGCGTAAATCGTACTCGTTTATAAACGTAGGCGTAATCACTTCAAAAAAAACAAGTAAAGCAGACATCGTCACTAAATAAATTTTAATGAGGCCGCGTACTTTATTTTGCCAACCTACGCTTTGCATCAGTAAAGTAAGTAGTAATGCGGGCATAATAATGTAGCTTAGAGTGGCTATATCAACTCTTAAACCACCTATAAATATAGATAACCACGCATGCGATCCAAATACACGCTCCCCTTGCCATACACTTAATCCAAAGCGAGCAAGTGTTAAAAAGCTAAGTGCCAAAACAGCAAATACAACAAAAATCCATACAGGGCCAAGTGTATTTTGTATTTTAGGTATAAAAGTTAGCTTTATGCCCATAACACAGCCCACCAAATAAGAGCGGCAATTAGCATAGCTATAAACACGCTTGCAGAGGCTATATCTTTAGCTAGCCCCGAAAGCTCATGGTATTCACTGCCAATTCTATCAACTACAACTTCAACTGCCGTATTTACCAGCTCAGCAAACAATACAAAAAGCAGGCTAGCTATAAGCAGTAATTTATCCCTTAGTGCAATTTCTTGTAGCCACACAAACACACCGAGTAATGAAAACAGTGCTAGCTCTTGTTGAAACGCCGCTTCAAATCGACTCATCCATTTTAAGCCGTTAAAAGAATGGCTTAAGGTAAAAATAAGGCGCATTAAGCCTTGGCGTTTTATAACGGTTTTATTACTCATAGTTTTATTTCGCTTGGTGTTGTTTGGCAGTTAGCAAGTAAATCAAGTGATGCCTGATACGTTTTGCTTTTAATGCCAATTAAATTTAAAAGGGTGTGAAAAATATTGTTGTGTGAGCGTGCAGCGCGGGTGTCTAGATTAGCTAAACAGGTATTAGTAATGCGCTGATTATGCTCATCAGCCCATATATAAAGAGGAACGTGCGTTTGTGTGCTAGGTGCAAAGCTATACGGAAAACCATGTAAATAAGCACCGGCTTCGCCAAGTGATTCACCATGATCAGAGACATATAAAAACTGCTTATCTATGTTGTTTGGCAGCGCTTTTAATTGCTCAATTACCTGGGCGTTAACAAAGTCGCTGTACGCAATTGTGTTGTCGTAGGTATTAACTAATTCATCGAGTGAGCAGTTTTGAATGTCGCTTCTGTCGCACGTGGGCGTAAATTGCTTAAATTTTTCTGGGTAGCGTTTAAAGTAGGTTGGTCCGTGTGAGCCCATCATGTGTAGGACGATAACGGTATTAGCTTGGCTTAAATTAGCGAGTTTGCGCTTAAGTGGAGCAAGAAGTGCTTCATCAAAACAATATTTTCCATCGCAAAGCGCTGATGGGGTGGTTGGGATATCAATGTTAACAACACGGGTGCATACGTTTTTACAGCCGCTGTTGTTATCAACCCACAGTACGTCGCTGCCAGCTTGTTGTGCTAAGTCAACCAGGTTTTGTTGGTTGTCGGCTGCTAATCGATCAAAGTTATCTCGTGTTTGCAGTGAAAACATACACGGCACAGACACAGCAGTAGCGGTGCCACAAGACGCCACATTATTAAAATACGTCACATTATACTTTTGTGTATAAGGGTTGGTGTTGCGCTTATAACCTTGATAAGAAAAGTTTTCTGCTCGTGCGGTTTCGCCAACAACCATAACTGTTACGCTGGTGTTGTTAGGCGTAATGAGAGTGGGTGTTGCATCTATATTTTTAAATTCCATATTGGTATACAGCAGCTGATCGCGCATATATTTATAACCGCTAGAGAGATACTGAAATGGGATGAGTTCTTTTTTCAAAATGCGGTTATTGCGGCCAGTGGCTGCGTAATCGGCGTAAAAGTTTACGACCACTAAAGCAATTAGTGAGCAGCACGCTACAATAAGTTTTATACGACTAATTGCTTCTTGGTGAGGGCGGGTAAAGTGTATTTTTACTTTGCTTAATATAAAAACAGGTAGCGCACAAAACAGTAGTAGAAAGCCTATGAGCTGCGGATTTAAATAGCTCAGTGCTTCGCTTGAATCTGTTTCGAACGTGTTTTGAATCATTGAATAGTCAAACACGACGCCGTAATTTAATGAGCCGTAAAGTACGGCACTCGAAATTATCAGTAAAAGGTAGTTAATTGGTTTTAGTAACCACCTAACCGACACTATTGAAAAGAAAATAATTAAAAGGCATAACAACAGCAGTGGCACTGAAAGTAAAAATAGCCATGAAAAAGATGCAAGGGAGGTGATGGCGCTAAACGAACCTTGAATAAAAGGAATGTTTATAACTAAACAGTAATAACAGGCAATCATCACTACAAAGGCATTTGCACTACAGTGAATGTAAAACCGCTTACTACGATTTGGCTTTTTTTGTGCTGGTGTTTGGCTAGTTATGTTCATATTTAGGCTCGTTTAAAATAACAACGCCATGCTATGCAACAACACTTAAGAGTCGCTTAAGAGAACCTACGCATTACCTGAAGGTGATAAATAATTTTATTTATAAAAATATTCTCAAAAATTAATCAAACCTTAAATAAGGGATATAAGAATAGTGAATTTCTGAGATTAAAATTAGAGCATAAAAAAACCACTACTAGCTTGTATAATGAATTTTAAAACCTGATAAATTGCCTTTTAGTCTTTTTGTTAGATTAACTTTGGTGTTGACTTGAAGGGCCTAGCGCGGTACTAATATAAAAAGAGAGCGAAGGAATAACCTTCGCGATAATTGAACAAAATTTGGTATTAATTACATGCTTACAAACGCACTTAACCTAGTCCTGATTATTATCGTGGTGATTATTCCCGCGAGGGCTTCGTAGTGCTTTAAAAACTTAAGCATTAAAAAAGCCCTCCGCACTTAACCGTTCGGAGGGCTTTTTAGTTTTAAGGGTAAAATTTGTAATTGGGTTGTCACTGAGGAATGAGGGTTTATTAATGACAGGCGCAGAACTAACAATCGACTTATTGGCCAAACACGGCGTAAATGAAGTATTTGGCTACCCAGGCGGAGCTATTATGCCAATTTACGATGCGCTGTATGGCGCGCCAGTCAAACACTACCTAACTCGCCATGAGCAAGGTGCAGGGTTTGCAGCTGTTGGTTATGCTCGTAGCACACGTAAATTAGGCGTATGTTTTGCAACATCGGGCCCAGGTGCAACTAATTTAATAACCGCTCTTGCTGATGCGATGATGGACTCAGTACCATTATTGGCGATCACCGGCCAAGTGCCTACTGCAGCGATTGGTTCAGATGCGTTTCAAGAAATAGATGTACTAGGTATGTCGCTTTCGTGTACTAAGCACAGCTACATGGTAGAACGAGCTGAAGACTTAGCAGAGATATTACAAGAAGCAATTCATTTAGCGCAAAGCGGCCGCCCAGGTCCTGTACTTGTCGATATCCCAAAAGATATTCAAATGGCGCAAGTCCCTTTTAAACCTTGGCTAGCAGCTGATGAATACTTACCAGAGTTAGATTTAAAGCAAGTTGCTATTGCTAATCAATTGTTGAGTGAGGCTAAACAGCCTGTAGCGTATGTAGGTGGTGGTGTACAAGCCGCTGATGCGCAAGACGAACTAATGCAATTTTTAAATAAAACTCAGATGCCAGCTGTATCAACACTTAAAGCGCTAGGCAGTGTATTACCAGATTACGAACATTACTTAGGTATGTTGGGTATGCATGGTGGTCAAGCTGCTAATATCGCAGTGCAAGAATGTGATGTACTTGTATGTATAGGGGCACGCTTTGATGACCGCGTAACAGGCAACTTAGCTAAATTTGCAGCTAAAGCTAAAGTAATCCATTTAGATATAGATGCTGCTGAAGTTGGTAAGCGAAAACCTGCTAAGGCTTCATTAATTGCCGATTTAAAAACGTCGTTACCCGCACTTGAGTGCTTTGTAACACCTAAAGCTTGGTGTGACACAAATAAAGAAATGAATATTAAGCATGCGTGGCGTTACGACTACCCAGGTGAGAAGGTTTTTGCACCGTACTTATTAAACCAACTAAGCCAACGCATGCCAAAAACAGGGGTTGTGTGCTGCGATGTTGGTCAGCACCAAATGTGGGTAGCACAACACATGAAGTTTACTCATTCGAGTAATCATTTAAGCAGTGGTGGTGCAGGCACAATGGGCTTTGGTCTACCTGCGTCTATTGGCGCGCAAGTAGCACGCCCTGATGACTTTGTTATCACTGTATCGGGCGATGGTTCTATAATGATGAATATTCAAGAGCTGGCCACTATTCGTCGTAACAATTTACCTGTAAAAATATTAATTTTAGATAACCAGCGTTTAGGGATGGTTCGCCAATGGCAAGAACTATTTTTTGAAGGGCGTTATTCTGAAACTAATCTGTCGGATAACCCAGACTTTGTGCAATTAGCTGCTGTATTTGGTATCCCAGGGCAAACAATTACTCACGCTAACCAAGTTGATGATGCGATAACTGCATTAGTTAACAGTAAAGGTCCGTACATAGTACATGCCTGTATTGATGATAAAGAAAATGTTTGGCCGCTTGTACCACCTGGGGCTGCTAACGACGAAATGATGACGGAGAAAGCAAAATGAAACATAGCCTAACTATTGCATTAAAAAGTCAAAGTATAGCGGTAGAGCGCTTTTTACGAGTGGTGCGTCATCGTGGTTTTGACCTTACGCATTTTCAGCTCAATATGGACGATGGTTTTTATAATGTAGACATGACGGTAGATAGTGATAAACCAATTCACCTTTTAACCAGCCAGTTAAATAAGCTGGTGGATGTAAAAGAAGTCACTTTACAAAATTTACAGCAACAACAGGCTGTGTAATTACGAACTGGAAAACAATTTACGAGTAACTGAATCACTCGGTTACTCACCAATTTTAGAATGAGGAATGCCCGCTTATTCTGCGGCAAAAACTGAGGTAACTATGGCTAAATTAAGAAGTGCAACAACAACTGAAGGGCGTAAACGCGCAGGCGCTCGTGCATTATGGCGCGCAACAGGTATGACCGACACCGATTTTGGTAAGCCGATTATTGCCGTAGTTAACTCGTTTACACAATTTGTACCAGGGCATGTTCACCTTAATCAGTTAAGTGAACTTATGGCTGAAACCATTACACAAGCCGGTGGCGTCCCTAAAGAATTTAATACTATTGCGATTGATGATGGTATTGCAATGGGTCACGGCGGCATGCTTTATTCGCTGCCTTCGCGCGACTTAATTGCTGACTCGGTTGAGTATATGGTAAATGGTCATTGTGCTGATGCGATGATTTGTATTTCAAACTGCGACAAAATTACTCCAGGAATGATGCTTGCAGCACTACGCTTAAATATTCCGGTAATATTTGTATCAGGCGGTCCAATGGAAGCAGGTAAAACTAAGCTTGCTAACATCGATATTAAACTTGATTTAGTAGATGCCATGGTTAAAGGCGCTGATGAATCGGTAAGTGATGCAGATTCAGAGCAAGTAGAGCGCTCTGCGTGTCCAACATGTGGCTCGTGTTCAGGCATGTTTACTGCAAACTCAATGAACTGTTTGCTAGAAGCGATTGGTTTAGCATTGCCAGGTAACGGCACGACGCTTGCGACTCATAAAGACCGTAAACAACTTTATGTTGAAGCGGGGGCTCGTATTGTTGATTTATGTCGTGAGTATTATCAAAAAGACAATCAAGATGTATTGCCACGTGCTATTGCTAACAAAACAGCCTTTATGAATGCAATGGTTGTTGATATTGCAATGGGTGGCTCGTCAAATACGGTATTGCATTTACTTGCTGCAGCGCAAGAAGCGGGCGTTGATTTTGATATGTCGCACATTGATGCGCTCTCTCGTAAAACACCATTTTTATGTAAAGTTGCACCAGCGACACCTGAATATCACATTGAAGATGTGCACCGCGCAGGCGGCATGATGGCAATCGTACGTGAACTTGGCAAAGCAGGCTTAGTTGATATGTCAGTTAATCATGTTGCTGGGTCAACTATGGCTGAGCTCGTTAAAAAATGGGATGCAACAGATCCTACTAACGAAGCGGCGCGCAAATTTTACCGTGCTGGCCCTGCGGGCATTCGTACCACTAAAGCAATGAGCCAAGAGTGTCGTTGGGACGAGGGTGATAACGACCGTGTTAATGGGTGTATCCGAAGTGTCGAACACGCTTTTCGTCAAGATGGTGGCTTAGCTGTACTTTCGGGTAATTTAGCAGTTGATGGCTGTATTGTTAAAAGCGCTGGCGTTGTTGATGAAATGCTACATTTTGAAGGTACTGCAGTCGTGTACGAATCACAAGATGATTCTGTAGAAGGTATTTTAAACGATGAAGTAAAAGCCGGCGATATCGTGGTTATTCGTTACGAAGGCCCTAGAGGCGGCCCAGGTATGCAAGAAATGCTATACCCAACTAGCTACTTGAAATCAAAAGGCCTAGCTGAAAAATGTGCACTTATTACTGATGGTCGCTTTTCGGGTGGTACTTCAGGTTTATCAATTGGTCATGTGTCGCCAGAGGCGGCAAGTGGTGGTGCAATTGCTTATGTTGAAAATGGCGACAAAATCATTATTGATATCGCAACTCGTGAAATCACATTAGCGTTAAGTGATGAAGAGCTTGAAGCACGTAAACAAAAACAATTAGCACGCGGAAAACTGGCGTACAAACCAGTTGATCGTGAGCGCTATGTATCGTCTGCTTTAAAGGCTTATGCATTACTTGCAACAAGTGCTGATAAAGGCGCAGTGCGTGACTTAGCTAAATTGGAGGCGCTTAGTTAATTATGGTCTCTCAAGAGCTCGATTATTTTCGCGCTATTATTCAAGCAAACATGGAGCCTTTGGCTAAAGTTACCGAGGTCAGCGAAATGGCTGAGCTTGGTGCTAAATTAGGTAACCATGTTTGGTTAAAGCGTGAAGACCAACAGCCCGTGTATTCATTTAAATTACGCGGTGCGTATAACAAATTAAATAAATTACCTAAAGGCTCAGTGGTTATAACTGCTTCAGCGGGTAATCATGCTCAAGGCGTTGCACTAAGTGCTTCTCACTTAGGGCATCAAGCCACAATTGTAATGCCAGTAACAACGCCTGAAATAAAAGTAAGTGCGGTACGTGCGCTTGGCGGTGAAGTTGTGCTACATGGGCATCATTTTGATGCCGCAAAAGCACATGCGCTTGAGCTTACAGAGCAACGAAACGGTATATTTGTTCCACCATTTGATGACCCAGACGTCATTGTTGGTCAAGGTACTGTAGCACGTGAGCTTATGCAGCAATTAAACGAGCTTGATGCGGTGTTTATTCCTGTTGGCGGCGGCGGTTTACTTGCTGGGATGGCGGTTTATATTAAATCGCTGCGTCCAGATATAAAAGTAATTGGTGTAGAAGCCGACGAAAGTGCATGTTTACAAGCGGCACTTAAAGCAGGCAAACCGGTAGAGCTTGAACGCGTTGGTAGTTTTGCTGATGGCGTAGCGGTTAAAATTATTGGCACTGAAACATTTCGCTTAGCGCAAAAGTTTTGTGATGAAGTTATAACCGTTACCAGCGACGAAATATGTGCTGCTATGCAGGATATTTTTGTATCTACCCGTGCAATAGCAGAACCTTCAGGTGCACTTGCAACGGCAGGGCTTAAAAAGTGGAGCCAGCAGTCTGGTTTAAAAGGGTTACATTTAGCGGCTGTTTTATCCGGTGCTAATTTAAACTTTGATCGCCTGCGTTATGTTGCAGAGCGCACTGCGCTGGGTGAAAAAAACGAAGCGTTATTAGCGGTTACTATTAAAGAAGAAAAAGGCAGCTTTAAACAGTTTTGTGCTTCTTTAGGTGGTCGTGCTATTACTGAGTTTAACTACCGTTATGCAGGACCTGGTGAAGCACAAATATTTGTAGGTATTGCCCTGCGCCAAGGCGAGCAAGAGCTTAATGAGCTAAAGCAAGACTTAACAAATAATGACTACCAATTTTGCGATCTGTCGGATAACGAACTCGCTAAATTACATGTGCGCTATATGGTTGGCGGAAAAGCACCCGAGCAATTACATGAGCGCTTACTTCGCTTTGAATTTCCAGAGTATCCAGGTGCGCTTGCACGCTTTTTAGATACTTTAGGTAGTAATTGGAACATTACCTTATTTCATTATCGTAATCACGGTGGTTCAATGGGGAATGTACTGGCAGGTTTTGCTATTGAGCCGAGTCAGTATGAGGTGTTTAACGAGCACTTAAACCGTTTAGGTTATAGTGTACAAGATGAAACACAAAATCCGTGCTTTAGCCAATTCTTAACATCAAAGCCCCAAGCAGAAAAAGCCGAAAAACTCGCCTCAGTATAATCCTCCTTTAAAGGCAGGCATCTAACTAGAGTGCTTGCTTTATTACACGTTTTACATATAGTTACAGGTAATCGTCATACTTTTTGAGGACACCTAGTTGCTATTTAAAGGATTAATCATTGGATTGTGCTTTTTTTGTAGCCATATCGCGGCGCAAGAATCAGTCACATTACAGCTAAAATGGACACATCAGTTTCAGTTTGCTGGCTACTATATAGCAAAGCAAAAAGGCTTTTATAATGAAGCGGGCCTTGATGTAACCATTAAACAAGCTAATCCAATGAAACCTGATACCTTTGCTCCTGTCGCCAGTGGCGAAGCACAATTTGGTGTAGGGCACTCTGGTATTTTACAGCAACGTATAAATGGCCAGCCTCTTGTTGCTATGGCTGCCTTATTGCAATTTTCACCTTACTGCTGGATGGTTAAAGACACGTCTGATATTTTTCATCCACGTGACTTTGTTAATAAACGTATCACTGCGGTAAGCAAAAATGATGGCACTGAACTACTTATTATGCTTAAACGCAGTGGCGTTGATGTGGATAAACTCAAAGTTTACGATGGCGAAAATCCAGGCCAGGCTTGGATTGAAAACAAGCTAGATGCTATGCAAGTGTATGTTACTACAGAGCCTTATTATATGACTCAACAAGGCGTAGCTCATCGACTTGTTTGCCCACAGCGTTATGGTATGGACGTATATAGCGACATTTTATTTACCAGCGAAAACATGCTGAAGAAAAATCCTCAAACGGTCGAAAAATTCTACCAAGCGAGCCTAAAAGGGTGGCGTTATGCAATGATGAACATGGATGAAGCCATTGCAGTCACTCAGCAAAACTATGCACCGGGTAAAAGCTTTTATCAGCTCGCCTTTGAGGCTGAAGTACTAAAAAGTTATATAACCCCACCCACCACCAGTTTAGGGCATATGTCGATAGCAAAGTGGCGCTTAATTGCGGACTTATATGGCATACAGCAAAACGAATTTGACGAAGTAAAATCTCACTTTATTTATAAATACCAAGAACCTGAAAAGATGCAGTTATCGTGGATGCTCATGGCAGCTATTTTGGTAAGTATTATTTCAATACCTTTGTATTTACGGCTGATTTTTAGTAAAAATTAACTGCTTAGGTAATTCACGAAACTGATATAATTAATCGTCTTTTTTATTTTTTAAGCTGTTATGACTTTAGCTGAGCAATTTTTAGCACTTGATTCACTTTTAATGCGTCATCGTCAGTATTGGCAGTGCACTGCATTTGATTTTGACACTATACCTTGGCCAGAGCTACAAGGCATACTTAGCGAACTAACTGATGATCAGGTAAGCGTTCTTGATAACGATCAAAACCAGCTATACCAATTTTTTAGCCAACATATAAGCCAACTTGATGAACTTGCAAAGTTATGCGAGTTACCTAACTCAGCCTACTCTCAAGCTGATTATCCATTTTGGATAAGTAACGGCATTAAAGGTCGTAAGTTTGCACAGTTACAAGATTTTGTATCTGCACTACCTAATACCAAGCAACCTGTTTTAGAGTGGTGTGCGGGTAAAGGGCACTTAGGTCGAATGCTTGCGTTTAATGGCGCAAGTAATGTGCATAGTATTGAACTGCAACAAAGCTTATGTGAGCAAGGACAAAAAAGTGCACAGCAACAAGGCTTAGCAATGCACTTTAGCCAAGCCGATGTATTAAAAGACGATATCACTCAATTTTTTAATACAGATATGCATGCTGTAGCACTTCACGCATGCGGTGGCTTACACCAAGCATTTATGCGCCAAGCAAGTTTAGCGAAAGTACAGCAAATTAGCTTTTCACCTTGTTGCTACCATTTATTCACGGCTAATGAGTACCGTGCAATGAGTGAGGATGCAAATAAAAGTGAGCTTAATCTAACGCATCGTGATTTAAAGCTCGCATTACAAGAAACTGTGACAGCGCCTTCTCGTCTGGAAAAAGTACGTAAAACAGAGCTTGAGTGGCGACTTGGTTTTGATGCACTAAGAAAGTCGATCACTGGCGAGCAATATTACGTAAGCGTACCTTCGGTCAACAAAGCTATATTCTCAGATTCGTTTAAATCGTTTTGTGCATGGGCTGCAGATAAAAAGGCAATGAAACTACCTCAAGGTACTGATTATATTAAATATTTAGAAGTTGGGGGGGGCTCGGAAAAAAATCACTGACCGAGTTGAACTGGTTCGACATGTGTTCAGAAGGGCAATTGAAGTTTGGCTTGTGCTCGATCGTGCTTTATATTTGCAACAGCAAGGTTATCAAGTAAGCGTTAAAACGTTTTGTGAAAAGCAGTTAACGCCTCGTAATATTTTGATTCTTGCTAATGTCCATTAAATTTCCGTCCTCGACTTAATAAGAGATGCAATGAGAAAGTTAAAAAATTTATTCGATAACAACAAACGTTGGGCTGCTCGTACAAGTGAAGCAGACCCTGAGTTTTTTAAAATTTTATCTATGCAACAAAATCCAGAGTATTTATGGATTGGTTGTTCAGACTCTCGTGTACCTGCAAATCAAATAGTTGATTTATTACCAGGCGAATTATTTGTACATCGTAACGTTGCTAACGTGGTTGTACACACTGACCATAACTGCTTATCGGTTATGCAGTACGCTGTAGAGGTTTTAAAAGTAAAACATATAATGGTAGTCGGTCACTATGGTTGTGGTGGCGTACAAGCCGTTTTAAACAATGCTAAATTTGGCTTTATTGATAATTGGCTACGCCATGTAGGAGATGTAAAAGAAAAGCATCTTGAACAACTTGACGCAATGCCAGAAAGCGAACGCTTAAGCCGCCTTATTGAGCTAAATGTAATTGAGCAAGTACGTAATGTGTGTCGTACTAACATTGTGCAAGATGCCTGGGAGCGCGGCCAAGAACTAAGCGTTCATGGTTGGGTTTATGGTTTAGAAAACGGCCATCTTCATGATTTAGAATCTGTAGTAACGTGCGCGAGTGAAGAAACGCAAAGCTACAAAAAAGCAGTGCAACACGTATTTAAAAAAGTGGGTGAAAATAAATAAATCCATGACTAAAACGGCGGTGTTGATAGGTGCTACAGGCTTGGTCGGTAATGAGTTGCTCCATAAGTTACTTAATAGCGATCGTTATACAAAAGTAGTTACGTTAAGCCGTCGAGTTCTGCCTGTCACACATGCAAAGCTAGTTAATCACGTTATTGATTTTGAAAAATTAACTCAATATGTTGAGCTTTTTAAAGGTGATGTATTGTTTTCGTGTTTGGGCACAACCCGTAAACGAGCGGGCTCGATACACGCTCAGCGTAAAGTAGATTTTGATTATCAGTTTATAGCGGCGCAGTTAGCGGCATGTAATGGCGTTACGCATTATTGCTTAGTGTCATCAAGCGGGGCGAATACGCACAGTAATAGTGCTTATTTGAAAATGAAGGGAGAGCTTGAGCAACATATTAAAGCACTCCCTTTTGATAAAATAAGTATTTTACAGCCATCTTTATTATTAGGTGATCGTGAGCAATTTAGAGTGGCAGAAAAGATAGGCAGTATTATTTTTCCTGTTATTACACGATTTGCGTTTTTAAAGCGTTATAAACCAATAACTGGCGAACAAGTTGCGCAAAAAATGCTGAGTGTGAGTTTAGCTCAGCAGGCTAAGTTGTCTTATTATGTACTTGATGAGCTATTTGAATAAACTGAGTAAAACGCAAAAGGCAGCCTAAGCTGCCTTTTTTGTACATTAAATTAATACCAATTTTATTAAAAAATGATCATTTTAGCGTATTAAATAACTCACTAACTACGTTAAAAATTATTTATATAGAACAACTATGTACGATAATTTTAGCCTTGTTATTGAGCTATTTTCTTATCGCTATAATAGAACACTAATTTAATGCAATTGGTATAATTATTCAGCGTCAGTTTTAGCGCTAAGTTGTTGCTCAAGCAATGAAACTTTAGCTTCAAGTTCGGTTAACTTTTCGCGAGTACGAATAAGTACTTGGCTTTGCACATCAAATTCTTCACGGCTCACAAAGTCCATCTCAGCAAGCTTGTTTTGTAGAACTTGCTTTGTTTTACCTTCGAGTGTGTCTGCTAGGTTTTTTACGCCTTGTGGCATATTGCTAGTAATTTGCTTAGCAATTTCTTCAAGTTTTGCTGGGTTGATCATATTTGTCCCTTCGGCATTGCCTAAATGATAATAACTAATATTACCTTATACCCGCGGTATTTAACACATGATCATCTTTACCTTAATTAATTAAGGCAATTGCTATGCTCGCTGTAATGGTTACGTTAAAATTGCGAGTCTTTTAAATTTCTTTGGTCGTTATGAAACTCAATCCTAAACAAGATGAAGCCGTAAAATATATTAGTGGTCCCTGCTTAGTACTCGCGGGCGCAGGCTCTGGTAAAACCCGTGTTATTACGAATAAAATCGCTTATTTAGTGAAAAAATGTGAGTACAAAGCGCGAAATATAGCCGCTGTTACTTTTACCAATAAAGCAGCCAAAGAAATGCGTGAGCGAGTACTGCAAACACTCGGTAAGCAAGACGCTAAAGGTTTATGGGTATCAACGTTTCACACACTCGGTTTAGAAATAATAAAAAAAGAATTGAGTACATTAGGGTTTAAACCCGGCTTTTCGTTATTTGATGATCAAGATACCAATCAGCTTCTTAGTGAACTCACCGAAGATGAGCTCAAAAAAGACAAGGACTTACTCAAACTACTTAAAATGGAAATTGGTAGTTGGAAAAACGAATTAGTACTGCCAGAGCAAGCAATACGCGAAGCGCGTGATCCGCAAAAAGCATTGTTCGCGCAGTTATATGGGCGCTATCAAAACCAGCTGCGTGCTTATAATGCACTGGATTTTGATGATTTAATTATGATCCCTACTTTGTTACTTACTAATAACGCCACATCTCGTGAGCGCTGGCAGCAACGCTTTAAATACTTGCTGGTGGATGAGTATCAAGATACCAACACAAGCCAATATCAACTTGTTAAATTGCTAGTAGGCGAGCGTGCCCGTTTTACTGTGGTAGGTGATGACGATCAATCAATTTACTCATGGCGTGGTGCTCGCCCGCAAAACTTAGTGTTATTAGGTAAAGACTACCCAGGGCTTAGACTTATAAAGCTTGAACAAAACTATCGAAGTGCAGGGCGAATACTAAAAGCGGCTAACATTTTAATTGCCAATAACCCACATGATATAGAGAAAAAGTTATTTAGTGAACTAGGTTACGGTGAGCCGATTAAAGTAATAGGGTGCCGCGATGAAGAGCATGAATCTGAGCGTGTGGTTGCTGAAATAATTTCACATAAGTTTATGAAGCGAACCAGCTATAAAGATTACGCGATTTTATATCGTGGTAATCATCAAGCACGTGGCTTTGAAAAATCACTAATGAGTAACCGTATCCCTTATAAAATTAGTGGCGGTATGTCGTTTTTCGCTCGCTCAGAAATTAAAGATATTATGGCGTATTTACGTTTGCTAGTTAATCAAGATGATGACAATGCATTTTTACGTATCGTAAATACACCGCGACGCGAAATAGGCACGGTTACCCTTGAAAAGCTTGGTACGCTTGCTAATGAAAAGCACGCGAGCTTGTTTGCTACCTGTTTTGATAACGATTTAGGCTACAGACTAAAAGGGCGTGGCTTTAATGCGCTTGCTGGGTTTGCACGCTGGGTTGTTGAGCTATCTGATAACGCAGTACGCGGTGATACGCTCGAAGCTGTTAAAGACTTAGTGCGTAATATTAATTACGAGGCATATTTGTACGAGTCGTCACCGAGTGCAAAAGCGGCTGAAATGCGTATGAAAAACGTATCAGAGCTGTATCGTTGGATAACAGATATGTTGACCGGTGATGCCGACAACGAACCAATGACATTAGCCGAGGTTGTTAGCAAGCTAACCCTTCGCGATATGCTTGAGCGTAACGAAGAAGAAGATGAAACCGATGCAGTGCACTTATCAACACTACATGCATCAAAGGGCTTAGAGTACCCGTACGTATTTATGGTGGGTATGGAAGAGGGTTTACTTCCGCATCAGGTAAGTATTGATGAGGACAACGTAGATGAAGAACGTCGCTTAGCTTATGTTGGTATTACTCGCGCACAGCAGGAGTTAACACTTACTTATGCAAAGATACGTCGTCAATTTGGTGAAACCTCGCAAACTGAATTAAGCCGATTTGTACAAGAGTTACCGCAGGACGATCTTGCGTTCGAAAACAAAAAGGCGCCAAATACCCAAGCAGAGCGCATGGAAAAAGGCCAAGCAAGAGTCGCTAACTTACGAGCGATGTTTAAAAAGCCTGAGTAATACCTCAGGCTAACTTTATAAAGACTGGGTTGCTTGCACTTCAGGTAACTCAGAGCATACTAAAGCGTGTTGTTTACCTACAAAAAATGCCAAACCGTGTTTATCTAATAAAGCTCTAAAATTAAGTATTGATGGGCCTTTAGCAATGACCTTCATTGCTTTGAGCTTTGTAATTGCAAGCACGCCCTGTAGCTGAAAATCGTAACTTTCTTGTTGTAAAACACGTTTACTAAAGGTCGAGCTAAGTAGTAAATAATCAAAATTAATATCGGTTAGTAAATTAAGTTCGCACCTGTCTTTAGCAAAATTGTTTAAACCAATTGAATAACCAAGTTGTGATAGCGTTTTGAGGTTTTTTATTTGCGTTGCACATGCGTGGCGAATTTCTTGTTCATCAAATAATAAACAGAGTTGGCTTTGTCCTTGTTGTTTATTTAGCGTATCTGTAAATAAAACAAATTCGTGTTCCTCAAGTAGCAAACCAGAGCAAGGAATCAATGCCATAGCTACATTTGCAGTAATTGCTTGTGCATAGGCGCGTTGTAATAGTTGTAACTCTACTTGCAGATGCTGCTCTTTATCTGATGCAAACTTTTTCAAAATATCAAAGCTAGTAAAGCCAAGTATTGGGTGTTCACCAAATGCTTCAAATAAAGATTCAGACTGTTGTTGCTCATCAAGCGTAATTATTTCTGAGCTTCTAAAACTCATAGGTAATATATCAAGGTGATGTTGTGCTTTTAGGGTCTGCGCAGGTATTGATTGCGTTAATAGCGGATGAAATAACTCGTAACGATTTTTTCCTGAGTTTTTGGCGTGATACATGGCGGCATCGGCATCACGAATAATTTCATCTGTATGCGTATAGCTTTTCTTTGAGTAGGTTATCCCTATACTTGCGCCACTTTGTAAAGACTCACCTTTGAGATAAAAGGGTTTTTTCATTAAATCTATAATACGATTTGCAACATCTTCTGCTTGTTGAGGCTCAGTTAAATGGGTTAATAAAATAACAAATTCATCCCCGCCTAAGCGTGCTAGTAAATCATGCTCGCGTATACATTGGGAAAATAACTCACTTACGTTAATTAAAAATTGATCGCCGGCATGGTGGCCAAGCTGATCGTTAATATCTTTAAATTTATCTAAATCAATAAACAAAACAGCAAAGTGATGTTCAGGAAAACGTTGATAATGTTGTAGCGTTTTTTCGAGCTGAGTTAAAAATAGACTGCGATTAGGTAAGCTCGTAAGCGAATCGTGATGTGCATCATGATAAAGCTGCTGCTCTATTTTTTTTCGCTCATCTATTTGCATCTGTAAGTGCAGATTAGTTTGACGCAATTCTTTGGTTTTTTCGTTTACTCTAAATTCGAGTTCTTGATGGCTTTTTGCAATAGCTTGATTGACCAGCTTTGTTTGTAAAACAGCTGCAATTTGATGTGATACAAAGGTAATTAACTCGCAATCATCTCGGCTGAAAATATGTTTGTTATCGTAGGCTTGGCAAACAATAAGGCCGATAACACCTTGAGCTGTTTTAAGTGGAGCGCCTAACCAGCTAGTGGCCATTTGCTCTTTTGGTACAGGTGCTGAACGTTGTACCACACCGCTTTCTATTAATTCTTTTGCTCTACATGGGTGTATTAGTTGTGTTTCTTCGGTGCTTATTACCAGTTCGCTATAACCTTTAGCAAAGCGTCTTGGCTGTGTATTTTCTTTAAATTCATCTACACAATATGGAAAACTAATCCACCCTGTTTCTTTATCATAAAGTGCAATATATAAGTTTTCTGCGTAGGTAATTGTTTTTATTATTTCGTGTATTTTAAAATAAGCGTCATCAAGGTTTTTAGCTTGTGTTGCTATCTCAGATATTTTAAATAGAATTTGCTGGCGTTGAAGTGCGTGTTTACGCTGCTCTATTTCAAGGTTTAGTGCCTCGTTACTTTGAGTGAGTGCGCGGGTGCGAATTTTAACTTCTGACTCAAGGAGTTCTCGTTTTTTTACACGCTCTATTGCTGTTGCCAAATAAAGCGACATAAACTCGAGTAATTGTATTTGCTGTGAGCTATAGCCTTGTTTTGTATCGTAACTTTGAGCTGCTAATACACCGATAATATTGTGTTCTTGGTAAACAGGTACGCCTACCCAGTGTTCGGCAGGAGTGCCTAATGCTTTAAATAAACCTTCTGCTGCAGCATCTTGCATTTGCTGCTTGGTAAAACATGTGGTTTTACCCTGTTTAAATACATAACCCGTGGCGCCTTCATCAAAGCTATTTGATTGGTTAAGGGCGACGGCAATACCATCTTTTTCATCTGAAAAGTAAGAAAGTTCTAGTGATTGACTGTATTGATTTAGCAGCACCACATAAAAACTTTTACTCGGTACGTACTTTTGTAAAATGTCATGGATGGCGGGGTATAGCAGGGTTAGCTCGGCCACAGTACTTGCCTGCTCTGATAATTGGATCAGGGCATTTTGTAAGTGATGTGATTGTTTGTATTTTTCGAGAAGCGCTCTAAGGCGTTTATTTTGATACGCCAATTTACTCGATACTGATAGTTTATCTTCCAATGATCTAACCGGCTATCTTTATTGTATAGTTATTAGCCTTATACTTTCACTTTTAGTGCTTATCGTCAAGTTGATATTCCTACTAAAGCAGTAGCTAGATACACTATTTTAGGCATTAAAAAAGGCTTACAGAAGTAAACCTTTTTTGTATATTTCAATCGAGCTTATTTCGATGTCATAAAGTCGATAGCAGCACTAATCTCATCATCAGAACAATCCATACACGTGCCTTTTGGAGGCATAGCATTAAAGCCATTTAGCGCATGCTCAAGTAAAGTATCTTTACCTTTAGCAATACGTGGAGCCCAATCGTCAGCCGATTTAGGCGCGCCTAGTGCACCAGTGCCGTGACATGCAAAACATGCACCTTGATATACTTGCTCACCAGAACGTGGACCTGTAGGCGCCGCTGCAACTGCAGCTTTATCGCCTTCAAGGTATACAGCACCAACCGGCGCGAGACGTGCTTTAATTGCATCTTCAGTCATAGAGTTATCATATGGCTGTGCGTATGCAGTGGTTGCTAGCAATAATAATGCTGCAGCTGTTAATTTTTTCATTTTGCCTTGCTCACTTCGATTTGAACGTGATCAATCACGATTAAAGATGACGGAAATTAAACCGATTATAACTCTCTGAGCCAATTTATAAAATGCTAAGAGCCGTTTTTATTAATAAAACTGACTACTTTTTGCGTTAACGCAATAAAATTTAATTATTTACTGTTTTTTGTTAAGCAATTTAATAAGCGCAATCAGTCATTCAATTAACTTTTTAGATCCTAAGATCAAAATCAATTTATTGATAATACGCTACTAACTAGTTTTGCGATCCCTGCGTCGGCTTCAAGAATCGATTCTGCCAACATGTAAGCAGGGGTGGTAACTAGCTTATTTGGTTCATCGATAACTACACCGTCAACCACACAATCTATATGTTTAGCGCCTAATGTGCTTAGCGCTTGTGCTGTCTCTACATCGTTACCAATAGTAAGTGCGGCGTTATCATAAATAAATGGGATCAATGCGGGTGCAATACACATATAACCTGCAGGCTTATTTGCTTTTGCAAATGATTTACAAGCATTAAGGACGTCCTGATTGATATTTGCTTTTGCGCCTTTAATTGCAAAATCGCATAAGTTTTTTGCAGCACCGAAACCGCCAGGTACAATTAATGCGTCAAACTGAGTCACGTCTAGTTCAATCAGCGATTTAATGTCACCTCGTGCAATGCGAGCAGCTTCTGTTAATACATTGCGTTTATCAGGCATTACTTCACCTGTTAAATGGTTAATGGTATGAAGTTGCTCAATATCTGGTGCAAAACACTGATACGTTGCGCCATTTTTGGCTATATGTAATAAAGTTAAAATTGCTTCATTAATTTCACTACCATCGTACACACCAGACCCTGCTAATATTACTGCTACGTTTTTCATGCTTTTGTGCCCCTAAAGTCTTTTTTATAAGTCGATCGGATGAAGTTTAACATGCTCAAAATTTCTCGCGAAAATAAATTTTTAGTACAAAAATCATTCGCAGTGCAAGTCGTTTTGCGGTTTATGCCATTTGCGATCACTTTGCCTTTAAAAAAATTATAAAGGATCGCTATGATCTTCGATCCATTGTGCTAGAATACTCCTCCGGTTATTTAAATGGACGCGAATAATCAAAGTGAATAACAACAGAAGCAGTCGTTAGAAAACCTTTTTCCACATTGGTTTAAAATAATAAAAAAAGAACCTCGTATTATCTTTTTTAAATTAAAACATACAGTTAAAGTATTTTCTAGGCATTTTATAATGCTTTGGAAGAATAGCTCGTGGCTGTTATCTACACACTTATCCACAGCTTGCTCTAGTTTTAATAACACGATAAACAGCAATTCACAGTCGTTTTATTTACTACCTTATGGCATGCTTATAATTACCTTAATTTTTTGCATTTAGGATCCAAATTCACCATGGCTCAGATCCCCGAAAACCCACTTATTTTAGTTGATGGCTCGTCATATTTATTTCGTGCTTATCATTCTCCGCCGCATTTAACTAATTCTAAAGGTGAGGCTACGGGCGCTATTTATGGCGTGATCAACATGCTTAAAAGCTTGATCAGACAATATGATCCCTCACACATGGTGGTTATATTTGACGCTAAAGGCAAAACGTTCCGTAACGATATGTATAGCGAATATAAGGCAAATCGCCCGCCGATGCCGGATGACTTACGTACGCAAATAGCACCAATACATAGCATTATTAAAGCGATGGGTTTTCCGCTAATTAGTATCGAAGGCGTTGAAGCTGATGATGTTATTGGCACATTTGCACGCATTGCAACTGAGCAAAAACGGCATGTCCTTGTCTCCACTGGCGATAAAGATATGGCGCAACTTGTAAATGAACACGTTACATTAATAAACACGATGACCGACAGTATTTCAGACCCTGTTACCGTAGTTGAAAAGTTTGGTGTAGGCCCCGAACTTATTATCGATTACTTGGCACTAATGGGCGATAAGGTCGATAATATCCCAGGTGTTGAAGGTTGTGGTCCAAAAACGGCCGTTAAGTGGTTAGAGAAATATGGCTCGTTGCAAGGTGTAATGGATCACGCAAGTGAGATTAAGGGTAAAATAGGTGAAAAGTTAGCTGCAGCTCTCGATCATCTGCCTTTAAGCTACGAGCTTGCAACAATTAAGTGCGATGTTGAAGTTGAATCTGATCTTGATACGTTCAAATTACAAGAGCCAAATAAAGACGAATTAATTGCACTATATGGTGAGTGCGAATTTCGTCGTTGGTTAGCTGAGTTACTAGATAACCCCAAAGATGCAGAAACACATTTAGCTGTACCTACCGAAGCCACTGAATTACCAAAAGTAGAAGATGCTCATTACGAAACTATTTTAACGCAAGCGCAATTTGATACGTTAATAGAGCAATTAAATAGTGCCGAGTTATTTGCATTTGATACAGAAACTACCAGCCTTGATTATATGAAAGCGCAATTAGTGGGTATGAGTTTTGCCGTAAAAGCGGGTGAAGCTGTGTATTTACCTCTAGCGCATGACTACCCGGGTGCGCCTGAGCAATTAAGTCTGGAATTTGTAATGCAAAAGCTAGGTCCAATTTTGGCCGATGAAAACAAAGCTAAAGTAGGGCAAAACCTTAAATACGACAAAAGTGTATTAGCGAATGCAGGTTTTGCGCTAAACGGTATTAAGTTTGACACCATGCTTGAGTCATACGTATTTAATAGTGTGGGTACACGCCACGATATGGACTCGCTAGCACTTAAATATCTAGGTCATAAAAATATTAGCTTTGAAGATATTGCTGGCAAAGGTAAAAAGCAACTTACCTTCAACCAAATTGAACTTGAAAAAGCTGCGCCTTACGCTGCAGAAGATGCCGATATTACTTTGCGCCTACATGAAGTGCTTTGGCCAAAAATAGCGGCTGATGAAAAGCTAAAATCTGTATTCGAAGATATAGAAATGCCACTTGTTAGTGTGATTTCTGATATTGAACGAACCGGCGTTGCAATAGATAGCAATATGCTTGCAGCACACAGTATGCGTTTAGGCGAGCGTTTAATTGAGCTTGAAAAAGAAGCATTTGAAATAGCAGGCGAACCATTTAATTTAAGCTCTCCTAAGCAACTACAAGTACTGTTGTTTGAAAAGCTTGGGCTGCCTATTATCAAAAAAACACCTAAAGGTGCACCTTCTACCGCAGAAGAAGTATTGCAAGAGCTTGCTCATGATTATCCACTACCTAAAGTAATTATAGAGCATCGTGGTTTATCAAAGCTTAAATCAACTTATACCGATAAATTACCATTAATGGTGAATGAGAAAACCCAGCGTGTACATACGTCTTATCATCAGGCAATTACAGCAACGGGGCGCTTGAGTTCAACCGATCCTAATTTACAAAATATTCCTATTCGTTCAGAAGAAGGGCGTCGAATTCGTGAAGCGTTTATAGCTGCAGATGGTTATAAAATTGTCGCTGCCGATTACAGCCAAATTGAGCTGCGTATTATGGCGCACCTTTCACAAGACAAAGGTCTATTAAATGCATTTGCTAACGGCTTAGATGTACACAGTGCAACTGCCGCTGAAGTATTTGGTGTCGAGCTTGATGATGTAACTACCGATATGCGCCGCAAGGCGAAAGCAGTAAACTTTGGCTTAATTTACGGTATGTCTGCATTTGGTTTAGCACGTCAACTAGATGTGCCGCGCCACGAAGCGCAGCATTACATAGATAAGTACTTTGAGCGTTTTCCAGGTGTATTAGAGTACATGGAAACAACACGTGAAAAAGCGGCTGAAAATGGCTATGTTGAAACAATATTTGGTCGCCGCCTACATTTGCCAGAAATAAACGCACGTAATGGGGCGCGCAGAAAAGGAGCCGAACGTGCTGCTATTAATGCGCCAATGCAAGGTACTGCTGCTGATATTATTAAAAAGGCAATGCTGAGCGTTAACCGCTGGGTACACGAACAAGCGCCAAATACGATTAAGTTACTTATGCAAGTACACGATGAATTGGTATTTGAAATTAAAACAGACTGCGCACCTGAATATACAAAACATATTTGTGAGCTGATGTCGCAAGCTGCAGCGCTTGATGTGCCGCTTATTGTTGAAGCCGACGAAGGTGACAACTGGGAACAAGCCCATTAATGCAATTTGAGCATTTTAATTAAAGCGCTTTTGGCGCTTTTTTTATGCTTAATAAAAATGGCGAATAACAGCTATTTAATTAGCTATATGCAAGCTTTAGTTAAAATAAGGTTAATTTAAGCAACTATTTGTATTAAATAGTTATATGTTCGTCAATTCGAGCTATTTTACAGGAATATGATTGTATTTTAATGCGTGCTTTTGTTAAAGTCCCGCCTGTCCTATCCTGTAGGACATCCTGTTGATGATGCATCTGAAAGGGTGCAACAAATTGATAGCTTCTCCCCAGTTTGCTATACCGGCCTACCAACTTGTTTGGTGGGCCGTTTTTTGTTTTATGCCTAAAAATCCTATCTAATTAATTCTTTTTTGCGCTATACCAATTGTATTGTTCATTCGTCACTTCGAGGTGGTTTGGGTACATCGCAGGTGATACCATCGAAGTGCTATCATTTTTATTCTTTTCATTTTATTACTAAGGAGTGCGTTATGTTTAAAGCATTAGCTATTGCAGGTTTTTCTTTATCAAGTTTAGTTATTTCTAATGTTGCTCAGGCCAATTGGCAGCTAGTGAATGATAAAAGCCAACTAAGCTTTGTTTCAATTAAAAAAGATTCGATTGCTGAAGCTCACCATTTTACTAACCTTGAAGGTATGCTTTCTGATAAAGGTGAGTTTAGCGTTAATGTTGATTTAACATCAGCCGAAACTCTAATCCCTATTCGTAATGAGCGTTTAGCTACATTTTTATTCGAAGCGGCTAAATTCCCTAATGCTGTTTTAACTGCAAATTTAGCTAAAGAGCTAAGTAATATCAAAAAGCCTGGTCAATATGTATTGAAGGGTATTAAAGCTGAGCTTGATTTTCATGGTAATAAAAAACCATTGGCAATTGATGTACTCGTTAACAGCACGCAAAGTGGTGATTTAACGGTATCATCATTAACACCTATTATTATTAATAGTGATGATTTTGGTGTAACCGAAGGCGTTAAAAAGCTGCAAGAGCTAGCGGGTTTACCTTCAATTGCAACAGCAGTACCTGTTACATTTGCAATAACACTTAAAAAACAGTGATTTCTTTAAGTGAGCTTAGCAAGCGATTAAGCGAGCCAAGCAAACCTTTTGATAGTTGGCAGCCTAACCATTGTGGGGAGCTGCCAATTGTTATTAATAATGAAGGGAAATGGTTTTACGATGGCAGCGAAATAACACGCCCAGCCATGGTGAAGCTGTTTGCTTCTGTATTGTGTAAAGAAGACGAGCAATTTTATTTAAAAACCCCTGTCGAAAAAATAACAATAACGGTTGAAGATGCGCCGTTTATTATTGTTGATTGGCGTTTTGAAAATACAGCGCAAGGGCAAGTGTTGTGTTGTATTGATAATTTAGCTAGGCAGTGGCTAGTGAGCGCTCAGCAGCCTTTGTATATAAAAGACTACAATGGTTCAAAGGTGCCTTATTTAAAGCTACCGTATGGTTGTAGTGCGCGAGTTTCACGCAGTGTATTTTATCAGTGGGCTGAAAAAGCCGAGTCTGATAAGCTCGGCTATTTTATTAAATCTGCAGGAAAGCAGTTTTATTTATCGTAACGCCAGCGTTTAAGCCTCTGGGTTGGTTTCGTCTGTGATTGTTTCATCGGTAGGTGGTACAGCAATAATAGGACCTAAAAACCATTCATCTAGCTTTTTAGCTACTTCTGGTAAACCGGTGCCCTTTAATGATGAAAACGCATGAACTGTAATATCCCCATCAAGCGTGCTTAATTCACGGCGAACTTGCAGTACTTGTGATTTACGAGGGCCTTGCTTTAGTTTGTCGGCTTTAGTTAATAGTGCCAATACTGGTATTTCACTTCCAATTGCCCAGTTAATTAAATCACGGTCTAAATCTTTTAATGGATGACGAATATCCATTAAAATAACAATACCTTTTAAGCTTTGACGCTTTTGCAGATATTCACCTAACGACTTTTGCCATTTCTTTTTCATTTCGATTGGTACTTTAGCAAAGCCATAGCCCGGTAAATCGATAAGGCGCATATCGTCAACATCCGCTAAATCGAATGTGTTGATTAGCTGAGTACGCCCAGGTGTTTTACTTGTACGTGCTAGCTTCTGATCTGTTAATGCATTTAATGCACTCGACTTGCCTGCATTGGAGCGACCGGCAAACGCAACTTCAATTCCCGTATCAGCAGGTAATTTAGTAATGTCGGGAGCGCTTGTTACGAAAGACGCAGTATTATATTTGATACGAGATTTGAGCACAGGCTCTCCTAAAACTTAAATAAATAACATTGAGTAAACCAAATTCACTCAGGGCGCGTATTTTATACTATAAAGGATGTATTAAAAAGCGTATTTAACCACCTAAAAACAGCACCTATGGTACATTTAAAACATGTTAAAGCTTAATCTAAGTCAAAACCCTGTAAATTATAAGCTTAATATGTGTAGAAAACGTGCCAGAGAATTTATTATCGTGTAGAATATATGTATTACAACATCACGATTGTAGATGATACAGGGTCGGAAACAGAGAATTCACCATGAAAAAAATAGCACTATCTTTAACAATATTGCTTGGTGCGTTGTCAGCAAGCAACGCAACAGCATTTGATGGCGATGTAAACGCAGGTAAAGAAAAATCAGCAACGTGTGCGGCTTGTCACGGCCCAGACGGTAATGCGCCGGTTAATATTTACCCTAAAATTGCAGGTCAACATCCAGATTATATCCTTAAGCAACTTCAGGATTTAAAATTAGGTATGACGTCAGGCGGCAAAGAAGGGCGTATGGATCCAGTAATGAGCGCTATGGCTATGCCACTTAGCGAGCAAGACATGAAGGATCTAGCTGCTTATTTTTCTTCAATGAACATGACTGAAGGTGCTACACCTAAAGATGTTGTTGAAGTTGGCGAAATGCTCTTTAAAGCAGGCGATGCGGAGCGTGGAATTCCATCATGTGCAGCATGTCATGGTCCACGTGGTAATGGCTCGTCACTTGCTAAGTTTCCAAAAATTTCTTTTCAGCATCCTGGATATATCAAGTCTCAACTTGAAAAATTCCGTGATGGAACTCGTCACAATGACTTAAATGGCATGATGGGCGATATAGCGAAGAAATTAACAGATAAAGATATTGAAGTACTTTCTCAGTACTTAGGTGGTTTACACTAAAGTCGTATTTATTTAGCAATTAATAATAAATATACTACAATGTTTTACAAAAAGCAGCCTTGGCTGCTTTTTTTGTGCGTAAAATTAACGATATCACCCGTTTAAATGTAAGACATTGACCATGCTAGAGTGTGAGAAAAGTCTTCTTTTTATTTTTTATGCATCATTAACCTATTGTATTTTATTGTTTATTTGATTTTGAAATGTAATAAGTATAATAAAAGTTATATAAACCAGTTGTAACAAAATCATTAACGAGTAAATTAACCACTGTCGCAAAAGAACAATAACAAAATGGAAACAGCTATAAGGAAAGTGGCGCGGCATGACTACATAGCACAAGATTGGTGCTACTAAAGGAAATAATAAAAAAGTGTCAGGATGACCGAAAATAATAAAAAACTCATGGAAGTTTAATAATAAAAACAAAATGGAATGTAACAAGGAACGTAAAATAATAACAATACGGACTGATAATAATAAAAATAATAAAGACTAAAAAAAGTCGAAGGGAGAAGTGTCCAGATAATGGCGCTCAGATTAGCAGGCGGTAGAGATGTTTTCTCTACCGCCTTTTTATTTGTCCTGTTACAATTCCCACCGTTTAAAATTAGCGATTAATTAGCTAAGGCGCTTTTAAATGAGAAACCCAACCTCTATAGCGCAAACTGAATTCTTCTGGCTAGGCCAGCACTGCGATGCCCATTAATTTGCGCTTCGCTCAAAACCTCTTAAGTGAGATGATCAAGATATGAGTAGAACTAAAAAGTCACGCAAAAGCCCAGCAAACGGACCTGTTCGTTTAAGCCAAGATAAGCTTAAAGAAATGCGCGCATTAAAAGAGCAGCGAGTTAAAAAAACCAAAGGCGCAAAGCCCGGTTCTCGTAATGCGCCAGATTTACTAGATAGCGAAAGCCAAAATAGTAATCAGGCGCCTAAAGATAAGCGTGTAGGCAGTAAAAAGCCTGTGCCGTTAATCGCAACCGCGCCAGAGCCTAAAGTTGAAATGAAACGCAACTTAAAGCCAACTATTGAGCTGAAAAAAGTAATCGAGCCTGAATTTACACCTGAACAAGAGCTAGAAGCACTTGAGAATGATGAACGTTTACTTAAATTAGTAGAGCGTCATGAAAAAGGTGAAATGCTAACAGGTAAAGATGCTAAGTACTTTAATAGTCGCATTGCCCGTCATCAGGCGTTATGTGAAATTCTTGGTATTGAAGATGAGGACGAAGACGAGTTTGAAGATGACCTTGAAAGCCAAGGCAATTCTGATTTCGATCAATACTTATCTGATGATTTAGCCAACGAATGGTTAGATGAAGACGACAAATAGTAAGGAAAAATAATGAGTACCTCGGTAATTTTAGCCTTACTTTTAGGCGCTGCTATTATAGCTGGTTTGGCATTTTATGCGGGTCAGTTGCTGTATAAGTTAAATGCGCAAAAAAAGTTAATTGCTAAAACGCAGGCTGAACAAAAGCAAAAGCTTGAAAAGTCGCGTTTAAAGCGAAACGCAAAACTAGCCGATAGTATTCATTTAATCGCACGTGCAATGAATGAAGAGCAGTGTGAGTTTTCTGAAGGCTGTTTACGCATCTGGGTACTTATGTCTCAGTATGCCTTTGAAAGCGAGCGTGATTTAACGACGCAGTATCCTGGTATTTATAAAATGTATCAGGTAGTTAAAGAAATGCCGACGCACGATGCACGCAAAAAATACTCTAAAAAAGAGATTTTTAAGCTAGATAAGGCTCGCTGGCAAGCTGAAAAAACACTTAAAGATGAAGTTAAAGCGGATTGCGCTAAAATTATCATCGAGTTTAAAGCCGCTCCAGGTAGCGATAAAGTCGTTTTTAATTAAAGCTACAACTTAAATACAAAAAGCAGACCTAGGTCTGCTTTTTTTGTGCCGATGTATTTATTACCCAGAGTTCAGGCTAAATCACCCTTGAAAAGCGCGTTGCGTTAATTTGTTTTTGTAAGTGAGCATCGAAGCACATACAAATAATACGAATGAATAAGTTCCCGCGTGGTGTTACGCTAATTTTATTATCAATTATAGTGACTAGTTCATCTTTTATAAGTGGCGCCAGCGCTACTAATGCATCCTCAAAGTAGTCATTAAATATAAGCGCGTGTTTTTCACTAAAGCCTTGTATATCTAATTCAAATTGGCAAATGAGCTGTTTAATTGCATCAGCACGAGTTACATCATCATGTGTTAAGTGCATTCCTTTATTAAGAGCACTGCCGCTTTGTGTTTCTACGCTGTGGTAATAATGTTTTAATTCTTTTTGATTTTGTAAAATGGCGGTGCCAATTTGTGAAATTGATGACACGCCTAAACCTAATAAATCACAATTTCCATGGGTTGTATAACCTTGAAAGTTACGATGTAACTTGCCTTCATTTTGCGCAACAGCTAGTTCATTATCAGTTTTTGCAAAATGGTCCATACCAATAAATTGATAGCCTGCTTGCGTCATCTGCTCCAGCGTATTTTTAAACATGGTGAGCTTATTATGAGTACTGGGTAAATCTGCATCTTTAATCTTACGCTGTGCAGCAAAGCGCTCTGGTAAATGCGCGTAGTTAAACACTGATACTCTGTCAGGGCTTAGCTCAATGAGTTGCTCTATAGTTTGTTTAAAGCTTTGTGGTGTTTGCAGAGGAAGCCCGTAAATCATATCTGCATTAATAGATTGAAATCCCAGCTCGCGAGCTTGTGTAATTAATTGCTTAACGGTATCTGCATTTTGCGGGCGATTAACAGCAAGTTGCACGTCATCGTTAAAGTCTTGAATCCCAAACGAGACGCGGTTAAAGCCAAGCATCCTTAAATCAACAAGCATATTATCGGCAAGTGAGCGTGGGTCTATTTCAATGCCGCGCTCTGTCGTGCGTGTAAAATTAAAGTGTTGTTCTAAAAGCTTAATTAAACGGGTCATTTGTTTTGCGGTTAAAAAGGTGGGAGTACCGCCACCTAAATGTAATTGCTCAACCGTGTAGCTTTTAAATAAAGGCGCTTGGGCAGTAATTTCTTTTGCTAAAAAGTCGAGATACGTATCTGCCTTAGATTGATGACGGGTAATTATTTTATTACAGCCACAGTAGTAGCAAAGCTGACTACAAAACGGGATGTGAATATATAAAGAAAGAGAGCGACTTGTTGACGATTCTATAGCGCTTAGTAGGTCTTGTTGCTGATATCCGTCACGCAGTGATAAAGCCGTGGGATAAGAGGTATAACGCGGACCAGACACATTATATTTGTTTATTAGGGTTTCATCCCATTGTGGAAGTTTAATCATCACGCGCACCTAAGTATTTATTTAGGAGGGATTATAAAAAAGTACTCAGGAAGGCGGTTTGATCTATAACAAAAAAGGTGCCGAAGCACCTTTTTTAATAAAATATAACTTAAGACAACCTAATTAATACGTAATAGTATGAGCATCTTTAAGGTATTGAAATAATTCTTTATAACCTTTACCTGGCTTTTCAGCTTTCGCTTCTTTTGCCGCATTTCGAACTAATTGGCGCATTTGTTGACGATCAAGAGACGGAAACTGCTCAATAGTCTCATTGATAAGGTCATCACCTTGCTCAATTAAATCTGAACGTAATTGCTCAATTTTTTTTACCAATACTTCAGCTTGGTTATTTTTATTAAGCATCACATCGATAATCGCTTTAATATCATCAATGTTTTCTACAGTACGCAGTGTTTTAGCGATGTAATTTAAGTGGCGGCGGTACGCGTCGCTTTTGTTACTTATTTTATCAGCAACAACCATCGCTTCTTTTAAATCGTCATTTAATGGCAGGCGTTCGCGCTGTTTTTTACCCATTTTGGCAATTTCAGTACCTAACTGATGAAACTCTTGCGCTTCGCGTTTAAGCTCCGTTCTTGATACATATTCAATTTCTTCTTCAATTTCAGCAGGCTTGCCTTTTTTCTTTGCCATGGGGTGCTCTTAAATAAAAATAACTTTTGCCATTATACATGAATATGATACTTAGGAATATTAGCTGATGTGATGCATTGAGTGTGTTAGCATTTAAATATAAGAAATGCGTGCATTATGCCTCTAAGGCTCAGGACTTAATTTATGAAAAGCCAACAAAACGATCCAATTTATTCTCAAATATCGCAAGTTAAAGATGCGGTAGCAGAAGTACTCGAACATGCTAAAAAATTAGGCGCTACAGCTGCAGAAGCTGCGATGTCTAGCACGTCTGGTTTATCAGTTAGTACACGAATGGGTGAAGTAGAAACCATTGAGTTCAACCAAGACGGCGGCTTAGGCATTAGTGTATATGTTGGTAATAATAAAGGCTCGGCGTCAACGGCTGATTTAAATCCAAAAACATTGCGCACGGTAGTCGAAAAAGCGATTGATATAGCCAAATTTACATCTGATGACCCATTTAACGGCGTTGCTGATAAAGAGTTACTTGAATTTAATCCTAAAGATTTAGATTTATATCATCCTTGGGATGTAAGTCCTGAGGAAGGCATTGAGCTTTGTCATGCTGCTGAGCAAGCTGCATTAAATGCAGATGAGCGCATTGTTAACTCTGATGGTGCGAGTTTTTCATCGCATCAGGGATTACGTGTTTATGGTAACAGCCACGGTTTAATTGCAGGCTTTCCACGTACTCGTCATAGTATTAGTACTATGGTAATAGGTAAAGATGGCGAACACATGCAGCGGGACTCTGCTTATACAGTTGCTCGCGATCAGGCTGGTTTAAATGATGCGGCGGNGTGGGTCTTGAAGCGGCAGCTGAAACCTTAGCTAAATTAAACAGCCAAAAGTTAGGCACAATGAAAGTGCCTGTTATTTTTAGAGCCGATATTGCAAATTCATTGTTTGGTCACTTGGTGTCGGCAATTGGTGGTGGTGCGCTTTATCGTAAATCAAGTTTTTTACTTGATAGCTTAGGCACTCAGGTATTTAGTAATTGTGTGAATATTGCTGAGCGCCCACATATTTTAAAAGGGTTGGCATCGTCACCGTTTGATAGCGAAGGTGTTAAAACATTCGATAGAGAAATTATTCAAGGTGGCGAGTTACAAACCTATTTATTAGCAAGTTATGCCGCGCGCAAAATGAATATGACCCCAACAGGGCATGCAGGCGGTATACATAACTGGCTCGTTGAGCAAACTCATAACGATTTAACTGCACTATTAAAAACCATGGGTACTGGCTTATTAGTTACAGAGCTAATGGGGCAGGGCGTAAATACCGTAACGGGTGACTACTCTCGTGGTGCTGCAGGTTTTTGGGTTGAAAATGGTGAAATTCAATATCCGGTAAGTGAAATTACTATTGCTGGTAATTTAAAAGACATGTTTAAAGGTATTTCCGCCATTGGTGGTGATATAGAACGCCGTGGTGGTATTCAAACAGGCTCAGTATTAATCGAGCAAATGCAAATAGCCGGCGCGTAGTATTAATACGCAGTGTATACTTAGACCCAGAGTATTATCTCTGGGTCTAAGTGAGTTTTTACGAGGTGTAAAATGGCTAAAGATAGATATGCACCAAAACCGCTAACCGATATTATGGCGGGGTTAAATAATCGTTTATCGGCTTATGCAGGCAAAAGCCAAGCACTTGATACACAGCAAACACTATTAAAAGATTTTTTAGGCCCTAAATTGGGTGATAAATGCCGAGTTAGTAATTACCGAGACGGCACGCTAATGATAGAGGCGGTATCTGCGCCTATTGCACTTAGGCTTAATTATTTAAAAATGGATATGCTTTCACACTTTAGAGCTGCTGGAATGGCAGAGCTCGGGCAAATAAAAATAACTGCAAATCCTCAAGCAACTCAGCGATTAAGTACCGCGAATAAATCGGGCAGCCCTACAGTTACCAACTCACGGAAAATGAGTGAGCAAACCGCTAATTACTTAAATGCGATAGCGGCTTCTGCCCCCCCTTCATTAAAAGAAAAACTAGAGCGTTTAGCGCTCCACGGAAAGAATAAAAGTTAGCCTTAGCCACCTACTATATTGTTATTGGTAGGGCTATTTTTGCAGCTCACCGCATTCAAAATACTTTGTTACATATTCCATTTTATTGTTGGTCTAATGAGGTTTATGATACTGCGTGGTGTGCTTTATTATTTAAAGCTCCCTTGATACCCATTCCATTAAGTAAAAGCGTACAGGCAGTGCTATTTTTACTCCTGCTATATTCAAGAATTTAATGGAGTTGGTATGTGATACCAACCTGCATAAATCTTTGATCAATTTAACGAATTAAATTGCACTATAACGTCGTTAAAAATTTTTTATTTAGAACAACTAGATACAAAAACTTTTGCCTAGTTCTAGCGTAATTTTCTTAACGTTAAATAGACCCCATACATAAGCAGATTGGTATGATTTAATTCTAACTAACAAACGGAATCATTATGAACAAAGTAACAATGGCCGCAGCGAGCATAGCACTTGCACTTGGTCTAGTAGGTTGTGGTGAAAAACAACAAGAAGCTAAAGTAACCGA
>NZ_AUTI01000364.1:0-15664 GCF_000497995.1 Pseudoalteromonas sp. TB25 | reverse complement strand
CTGCCGATACAGCCGCCCAGCGAGTGCTAAAAATAGTTTTAGTAATCTATCGCCAAAGCTTGGGGTTAGTTATCAGTACAATACAAATAACACGCTTTATGCGAACTTTTCTCGTGGTTACAGAGCGCCACAAGCGGCTGAGCTATACCAATTACAACGCGAGCAAACTACTGCAAATTTAAGCGCCGAAATAGCAAATAACGCAGAGCTTGGTATTAAAGGGATTTACGAAAAACTACGTTATGGCGTGTCGGTTTACGCTATGAGTAAACACAATACGATTTACCGCGATAGTGACTTTTTTACGGTAAATAATGGCAGCTCTCGCCATCGTGGTATTGAGCTTGAGCTTGACTACCAGCTCACTAAGTCGCTTGCACTTAACTTTGCAGGCACACACGCAAAGCATACTTATACTAACAACCAAATACTTAACGGTTTAAATATAAACGGCAACGACATAGATACCGCGCCGCGTAATATTGCTAATCTCGATTTAACATGGCAGGCATTAAACAACGCGCAATTTGCTTTGCAGTGGCACCGCGTTGGTAACTACTACACCGACCCAGAAAACTTAAATAAATACCAAGGGCATGATGTTTTAAGCTTGCGCGCTCAGTGGCAAGTTACTAATCACCTTGAAGTGCTTGCCCGCATTATTAACTTAACTGATGAGGCTTATGCGGAGCGCGCCGATTACACCAGTTTCACCGGTGACAGATACTTCCCGGGTAGGCCTCGTAACGCGATGCTTTCGGCAACTTACACGTGGTAGTGCTTATTTAAGGGCTAAGCTGATTTAAGTCGCTCATGTATTTCATGGGCGACTTTTTCATTACCTTTTTAAACATAGTAATAAAAGCACTCACCGACTCATACCCTAATAACTCCGACACCTGCTGCACACTTTGCTTATCAGAAAGCGCTTTTAAGGCTGTAATTATATGCAATTGCGTACGCCATTTTCCAAATGTCATGCCTGTTTCTTTTTTAATTAACCGCGCTAATGTGCGCTCAGTTAATGCAAACTGCTTAGCCCATTGTGGTAGTGTTTTTCGGTTGTTTGGCATATTTATAAGCTGATCGCTCATGGTTTGAATTACCTCGTTTTTAGATAATACAAAATCAAGTGGTTGTACGGGCATTTCAATAAGTTGATCAAATAACACCTGCGCTAAACGCGCTGTTTTACTATTTAAAGTATAGTGCTGATTATGCCCAGCCAACTCACACATTAGCTCTTTAACCAGCGGCGTAATAGCTAAAGTACAGGTATTTAGCGGCATACCGTTTTTACTACTATCAATAAATAAATGACAAAGCTGCGCGTTATCAGACGCCCTATTACTATGCACCTTTTGTGCTGGGATCCAAATTGCACTGTGCGTAGGCACCATCCACATTTTTGCCGACACTTCACACGTTACATAACCATGTAGCGCTAAAATTAATTGCCCTTTTGGATGGGTATGCAGTGGTATTTCGTGACTTGCATGGGCATGCTCTATTTTGGCTATTATGGGCTGCGCCATAGTTTCAAAATTTTTAATGTCGTCCCAGCCAATTGCATCAAACATAGTTTTGTCTGTTTTTAGTTATTTAATGTCATTATCTCTAAATTATAGTTTTTGCTAAGCCTTTATACTAGCGCCCATTAAGTATTAGCTTTAATGGTCTTCCCTTTTGTTAAATAACACACCTAAATCACGCTTTGCTGGCATATTACTTGTGCTTGGCATATTACTTATTGCCGCGAATTTACGCGCCACATTTACAGGTATTGCACCTGTGCTTGAACAAATTATTAATCACTTTGGGCTTAGCGCATCGCAAGCTGGTTTTTTAACAACATTGCCACTCATTGCCTTTGCGGTTGTATCGCCAATGGCCGCAACTCTTGCTAAAAAGCAAGGGTTAGAGCGCACCTTGTTTGTAGCTTTGTTATTTATACTTGCAGGGGTTGCAGCGCGGGTAATAAATACCTCAGCCATGCTTTTTGTGGGCACCGCTATTATTGGTGTGGGTATTGCCATTGCAAACGTATTATTACCAAGTTTAATTAAGCGTGACTTCCCTGCAAAGGTTGCGTTAATGACCTCAGCCTACGTGCTTACTATGGGCGTGGTATCGGGTGGGTTTTCTACTTTGGTATTTCCGCTGAGTCAGTTAAACGGATTAGGCTGGCAACTTGCGCTGGGCTCATCAGCCATTATTACTCTGGCGAGTATTATTGTATGGATGTCGCAATTAAGTAAGCACACAAAACCCGCGAGTATTGCTCAACACGCTAACACGTCAAAAAGTGTTTGGCGTTATTTACTAGCATGGCAAATTACCCTACTGCTGGGTTTAAACTCATTTTTAAATTATATAATTATTACGTGGTTACCAAGCATATTAACCGAAACCGGTCACTCAGCTACCCAAGCAGGTGCTTATCATGGTGCTTTTCAAATAGCGACTGCATTACCGGGTTTAATATTAATTCCGTTACTTGCCAAATTAAAAGATCAAAGCGCGCTTAGCTTTATTTTAGCCATGTTGAGTGCACTCAGTGCATTGGGACTGCTTTACATGCCTAGCTTTGCTTTTGTTTGGACCCTAATGCTGGGCTTTTGCTCTGGGGCATGTTTTATATTGGGGCTGTCGTTTATTAGTTTACGAACTGACGATTCGCAACAAGCAGCGTCGCTTTCAGGTATGTCGCAAAGCGTAGGTTATTTGCTCGCGGCTATTGGTCCTATGCTAGCTGGTGCATTACACACGACTACGGGAAGTTGGAGTGCGCCATTGTGGTTGTGCGCTATTGCCGGAGTACTGTGTGCTTTATGTGGTTTGGGCTGTGGTAAAAACACCACTTTAGCTAAATCAGCTAACTAGCTGCTGTAACCACGAAAATAAACCAGACGAAGGTTTACTACTCGCGTGCTTTTGCTCATAGCGTTTATTCGTTACTTCGCGCTGTTCACGGCGCTCTTGTGCTAAATTATCTTTTGCAGCAAAACGCAAGCGCTGCTCTTGAGTAAGCTCATCATTAAAACTAATGGCTGTTTTTTTCACTGCTCGGCTGCTTTTAGGTGAACTACACATATTATTCTCCAAATGACTGACTTATAAGTAGACAGTTATTTGGTTTAATAAATTTCAAACCGCTTACTAAAAAGTAATACTGATAACCCCAACTAACTAGTTTTGTGGGGTTGTATCAAACGCAGGTACTTCGTGTAAGCCGCTCAACCAGCTCAATGTTGATTTAGCCCAAATTTGTGCTGTTGGCGTAAACTGATCACGCTGATCAACCGCACCAATACGCAAGCCATATACACGGTCAGCTTTAGCTTCGTTAGTTGCATAAAGTGTTGTACCACATGTGCCACAAAAACCTTGCGCACGCTTGTTACCACTTTGCGCTGTTTTAACAAACTCTTTTGGCTCACTTTGGGTAAACACGACCGAATTTGGCTCTGCAATTATGACTGCTCTAAATGGGCCGCTCGACATACGTTGGCAATCGCTACAATGGCAAACAAGTGCGTTGTTATTTTGAGACTTTGCTTGGTATTTAATTTCACCACAGTAACAGCTTCCAGTAATTTCCATTATTTAAATCCTTAATGCTTATGAAGATTGAGTCGAGATATAAGACCGGAAATATCGATTCATTATTTTTAAAATATAAAAAAACTGCTCGCCGGTTCATTTGTATGTTCGGTTAGATTTTTAATTTTTGAGAGTGATTTTCAACGTTGAACAAGTGCTAAAAACATGATCCGATGTTTTAAATAAAACAGCAATACCACGTTAAGCTAATAGCGTAACGTGGTGTGTTTAAGCTATCTTTTATGTGCGTTCAAATAATCAACAGCTAACAGGCTAAGCGCCTTAGTGCCTACTTTAAACGATGATTCGTCGGCATAAAAATAAGGTGAGTGATTACTAGCCACTGTATTTAAATCTTGCTCACTTGGTGTGCCGCCTAAAAATACAAATACACTCGGCACTTCTAATGCGTAAAACGAAAAGTCTTCTGCGCCGGTTATTTTCCCATTTCAACTACGTTTTCATTACCTGCTGCTTTTTTAAGGCTAGGTAACATTTGCGCAGTTAACTTTGGGTTATTAATCGTTACCGGATAACCTTCGTGAATGTGTACCTCTGCAGTAGCACCTGACGATTTAGCAATGTGCGTGGCTGTGGTTTTTATTTTTTCAAATATTTGTGCTCGGTTATCCATATCAAAATTACGAATTGTACCTACCATTTCGACTTCTTCAGGAATAATATTATTACGTACCCCACCCGCTATCTTACCAAACGAGACAATAGCAGGCTCTTTGGTAATGTTGATTTGGCGACTAACAATATGATTTACGCCTGTTACTATTTGCGCAGCTGCGGCAATGGGGTCAACCCCAGTCCACGGTGCAGAACCGTGTGCCTGCTTGCCATGTACTGTTATTTCAAACCGGTCTGCACTGGCCATTGCAGGGCCACTTCTATAGCCAATTTTACCGCTGTGCAAACTAGATGTTATGTGTAACCCAAAAGCAGCCTCTGGTTTGTATTGTTTAAATATGCCTTCTTTAAGCATTAACTCAGCCCCCCCTCTTCCCCCTCAGGTGCGCCTTCTTTTGCAGGCTGAAATACAAACATAATATTACCGTGTAGCTCATCTTTCATGTTTGCAAGCACTTGTGCAGCGCCCATTAGCATAGCCACGTGCGTGTCGTGCCCACAAGCATGCATTATGCCTACATCTACACCACGGTAATTGGTGGTTTTAGTTGATTTAAAATCAACATCTGCTTTTTCAGTAACTGGCAGCACGTCCATATCTGCGCGTAGCATTACTGTCGGGCCAGGCTTTGCGCCTTTTAATAGCCCCACAACACCTGTATAAGCAATCCCTGTTTGTACTTCCATACCCAGCGACTTTAAGTACTTAGCGACAATACCTGCTGTGCGGGTTTCGCGATTTCCAAGCTCAGGGTTTTGATGAAAATCACGTCGCCAATCAATAACCTGCTGCTCTATCTTTTTAACTTGCTGATCAATGTTTGCATTGGCATTAAACGCACTAAGGGCAGCAAAGCCCAACGCTATTGAAATTAGTGATTTTTTCATCCTGTTTGTCCTTATTATATTTATTGGTTTTATAATATTGATGAGCACGAGCCCTTATGTATTATTGAGAACATAATTAGTTTGCTCTATAACCACTATTACTGAAGGCTCTACAATAATCAATCCCATTTAAGCTAGATGCTCAACTATGAAGGGCCACTTCACTTTTCACTGGTTTTATCTATTTTTAGTTTAAAGGTTTAGCGCTAATTAAGCCTACCACTTTTGCTTTTGTTGATTTAAAAATGCCACTAAATAGTCCACCAACGCACGGACAGTCGGGCTTAATAAACGTTGCGATGGGTAGAGTAAATTCACGGGTAATGGGCTTGGCACATAATTGCTATTCAAACTATATAATAAGAATAGCAATGCAGAACCTCCCCTTATGTTGGGGGTAATTATTTATACGCGTTAGCATTTTTAATGCTGTCAAAATCGTTAAAGCGCACGTTGTGCTGCGCCATTACTTTAAGTATTTTTTTACTTAGCATTTGGCGTAAATAAAACGGCTGATTTGGCACAAAATGATGGATGGTATGCGTTTTACCAAAGTTAAAACAAAATAAGTGAAACGGCATGAATAAACGACTCGTTAGCACATGAGTTTGTTCAAGCATGTTATTAACGCCACCATAGTAATGCATGCTTGAGGTAACAAAATTAAGCGAGCTTGAGCGAATAATATTAGGCACAATGAGCACAACCATTAAAAATTCAAACACATCCATTGTACTTAACAACCAACTAGGTGAATTTAGCGAAAGTGGTATAAATAAATCAACGATATGAAATACAATAACGCTATATAAAACAGCAAAATACGCAGTCGCTATCGGAAATCCCGCATTAAAAACACTCGAAAAACTAAAGCCATTAATTTCTTTTCTAAAACGTTTAGTAGAAATAATTAGCCCTAATAACCCATCTACAATAACTAGCGCACGTAAAAATGGATTTTTAATACCGTTTCCCACCAAGCGTTCTTCTAGGTCTTGTTGTGTGCCTGAGGTTTTGTGATGGTGTAAATGCATTTTACGTCGGTACCATGGGCTAATAGTATTTGGCCGCATTAACCATACTGCTAACATCATAAAGTTATGCATGAAAGGCTGATTGCTAAAGTATTGTTTATGTATAAGGTCGTGCTCTAACTCATGGGAAATAGACGCAGCAATAGCCGCAAGTACTATACATACCCAAGCAGGTACTAGGGCTAAATAATATAAAGCACCAACACCAATTAACGCGCTAAATGATAGCAATAAAATAATTAACCCTAAGGTATTTTGATGTGCAAGTAATGGGTGCTGTTGACGAAGTAATGCTTCTTCTGCCTTAATAGCTTTAACAATCGATTGAATGTTCTGTTTGGCACTTAATTGGGTCATAATTAATGTCTTAAAAACCTTGTTGTACAAATAATACCTGAATCAAGCGCAAAATCGGCATAAATCAGGAATAATTATTGTAATACGGCTAACTATTATCAATAGTTCAATTGCTCATTTATTCAATCGCATAACAATTTAATAGCACTCATAACCCAAAATATTCGCTTTATATATCGGCCCAAAAAGACTTAAAAAATTTACCGGTGGAGTCTCCTTGCTATAAACGATTAATTATCAATCAGTTGTTTATGCAAATAAAAGAAAAGGCTTGCCGCCCCCTCTTTTGTTTGTATAATGCGGATACAGAATAAGAGGTATATAAGTATCCTTTTTATTTTAAGTGGTTTTTCTTTATCTTTTTATGCTTAAAAGATTAAAGAAAAATTATGCCAGCGTGATGAAATTGGTAGACATGGGGGATTCAAAATCCCCTTCCGAAAGGAGTGCCGGTTCGAGTCCGGCCGCTGGTACCACTTTTGAACCTCAGCTAATTATTGGCTGAGGTTTTTTTATGCCTAAAATTTAACTAGTAATCTATACCAATTCGCTTTACTAAGTGAGCTACTTTTAGGTAAGAAAACCGTGTCGATAACAAGGCAAAACCTAGTTAAGCTGAAGCAAAAGCCACAAGCCTTCCATTGAAGCCATCAACGTAATTAGAAAGCTACATAAATCTAATTAGCATGCGAGTTATGCGTCTTGCTCTTGATTTGTTATATTCCCAATTCGATTATTTAACTCTTCGTTACTAACATCTTCTTTATGTGTACCAATGATCCATATATGACCAAATGGGTCTTGTAGCGTGCCGGCCCTATCACCATAAAACTGATCATGTACGGGTCTTATTTCTGTTGCACCAAGCTCAATTGCTTTTTTAAATACGGTATCAACATCTTCAACATAAAGCATAAGGCTTAGCGCTGTACCACCGAGCTCTTTTGGGTTTTTTAAATGCTCTTCAGAACCATTATCTGAAAGCATAATATGCGAATCACCAATTATTATTTCTGCATGTGCTATTCCACCATCAGGTAAAGGCATCTGCATTACGTGTTCAGCACTAAATGCATCACAATAAAAATCTATCGCTTTTTGTGCGTCATTCATAATTAGATAAGGTGTAACTGAATGAAACCCTTTTGGTATTGCTGAGACTGCCATAATATTCTCCTTTACTTACGCGGTGATTTTTAATATTTAATTAACTAAATATGCGTTTAATTACCCCTAAATTTAAGCTTAGCTCATACAAAAAATTGCGTTACTTTTCGAGGTTTAAACGCTTATGCCAAGCAGCAATACTTTCATCAGGGTATTCTTCAAACTGCTTGTCACTTTCATTAATGGGCGCATTTACCCAATTTGCTTTACTACCAAGCATTAAATGAGTGCGCTCTGGCGGTATGGGTAACTCACTATCTATTGCACCTGCAAAGGGGTGAACTTGCTCAGGCCAACGTGCATCGTATAACCACAAGTTAGCACTACAATGCTTACAAAAATGACGCTCTGCAGGGCTGATTTTATCGCCTATTTTTGCATGATAAATAGTTATGTGTTCACGCCCTGTAACCTCAAGCGTGCTGTATTGTGCGTTCAAATTAATAACAAACCCGCCGCCCCCTGCGGTTTTACGACATACAGAGCAATAGCATAAATTATAAGGATAAGGGTGTTTTGAGTTGACCGTAAATACCACTTTGCCACAGTGACAAGCGCCATTAAGCTTCATAATATATCCAATTTTATTGTTGGCTTGAACTAATACCTTAACTAGGTGAGCTAAAAAAACCACAACAATTACATGCTGTGGTTTTTTAATTATTGAGCTTACTAACGTTTCCAATATCTTAAATTACGTAATGTATTTATAAATTTATCGGCAGAGTGTGCCTCTAAATCAATCCAACCATCATCTGCTTTGTCATCGAGCCCTGCGGCTTTAAATAAAAGCTTAGCCTCTTGTGTGTAGCCTATGTATTTCATATGTGCATACGCATCGCTTACAAAGTCTTTAGCTTCTGCAATAGCAGCTAGTTTTTCGGCTCCCTCTTCAGTGGTGAGTACAAGTACCGCATCGTATAAAACCGATGGACCACCATTAATAACCTGATCAGCTTTAAAGTGCTTACCTTTACTGCATTTAGCACCGCCAACTTGTGGGGCAATAATTTCAAAGTTTGCGCCTTCACTTTTAAGTGCATTGGTAACCGATTCAAAGATGTCTGCATTAAAGCCATCACTTACTAAAATACCTAATTTACGGCCTTTGAAGGTGTTGGGCGCATTTTTCAAAATACTTAACGCATCAGATACAGGTAAGTCTTTACGTGTTGGCATAGCCGCTTCAGCTGGGTCTGGCATTTCTTGCAAGCCAAGTCCTTCGGCAACTTTATTTGCGAGGGTTTCGTCAATATTTAACAAGTGCGATACCAAACGCTCTCGTATTGGTAAATGCTCAACTTTAGAAAGCTCAAACACGTACGCAGATTGAATATGCGCCTGCTCTACCTCTGTTTGGCTTAAATAAAACTGACGAGCTTGACTGTAATGATCGTTGAATGTTTCTGAGCGATAACGCAGTTTATCACCGCCGCTTACTTCAGGTTCCTTTGAGCTTTTAAAGCCGTGTACTGGGCATTCGCGTGGGTTGTTTTCGTCGCCGCTCCATGAGTTTGGTTCGTAATTAACACGCCCTTTTGGATTATGCATTGCCATGTGGCCATCTTGCTGAAAATGACGCATTGGGCATTTAGGCGCATTGATCGGGATATGCGTAAAGTTAGGACCACCTAAACGCTTAGTTTGAGTATCTAAGTATGAAAAGTTACGACCTTGCAGTAGCGGGTCGGGTGTAAAATCGAGCCCTGGTACAATGTTTTGAGTACAAAATGCTACTTGCTCTGTTTCTGCAAAAAAGTTGTCTACAACACGGTCAAGCACCATACGGCCAACAATTTGCACTGGTACTTGCTCTTCAGGTATAAGCTTGGTGGCATCGAATACATCAAATTCAAATTCATCAGCAAATTGCTGATCAAACACCTGTACACCTAGCTCCCACTCTGGGAAGTCGCCGTTGCCAATAGATTTCCACATATCTCTGCGATGAAAATCAGGGTCTGCGCCATTTAATTTAAGCGCCTCGTTCCACACAACTGATTGCATGCCGCCTTTTGGTTTCCAGTGAAACTTAACGTATTTTTCATCACCTTTGGCATTAATAAATTTAAAGGTATGAACGCCAAAACCTTCCATAAAGCGTAAAGAGCGCGGAATAGCTCTATCAGACATTGCCCACATAACCATGTGCATTGACTCAGGCGATAAGCTCACAAAATCCCAAAAGTTATCATGTGCTGTTTGCGCTTGCGGAAAACCACGATCTGGCTCGGCTTTAGCTGAATGAACTAAGTCTGGAAACTTCATCGCATCCTGAATAAAGAATACCGGTATATTGTTACCCACTAAATCCCAGTTTCCTTCTTGGGTATAAAATTTTACCGCAAAACCACGTACATCACGTGCTAAATCTGGAGACCCTTTATTACCTGCAACTGTAGAGAAACGAGTAAATACTGGGGTTTTTTCACCTTTTCGCTGAAAAATATCTGCACAGGTTAAATCTTCAAGCGTGTCGTAAGTTTCAAAATATCCGTGTGCACCATAGCCTCTGGCGTGCACTACACGCTCAGGAATGCGTTCGTGATCAAAGTGAAAGATCTTCTCGCGCATTATGTGATCTTCTAATAATCCTGGGCCACGCTTTCCTGCACGTAATGAGTTTTGATCGTCACTTACAGGGCAGCCCTGCGCGGTGGTCATGGTAGGGTGTTCATCCGACGCTTTTTGATGCAATTCACCGCCATGCCCTTTATTACCTGCGTATTTAAATGATTCAGCCATGTTTAGTCCTTCATACAGTTTGATTTAATGGGTCAATAGTTTTTATGAGCTTTAAAGCTAAAAGCGACTATGCAAATGCAAAATAAAGACCAGCCATCCAACCTAGTAAAAAAGGGCTGTACAGATAACAATGTAGTATTTGAGGTGATTTATAAAAGAAAAGGTTACACAGGTATGTAACTTTTTCACACAAAAAAAGAGCACTTAAAAGTGCTCTTAGGTTTATGCATTTTTAAATTTAATTAATCTTTGCTTTCGTTAACTAAAATAACTTTACGATGTGGGAAAGGTATTTCAATGTTGTTTTCATCAAGTGCTTTTTTAATTAACTCTGGCACCGTGTAAAGAATATCGAAGTAATGCTCGCCCTTACAAAATGGCCTTACTAAAAAGTCTACTGAGCTGTTGTTAAGTGTTTCTACTTCAACAAAAGGAGCTGGATCTTTTAATATGTGTGGGTGCGCTGCAAGTACGGCATCTATAACTTTACGTACAGCCGTTGTATCTTCACCGTAAGCAACACCAAAACGCATATCAACACCACGAATTGGATGATGTGAATGGTTTATAATTTGCGCGCCCCAAATTTGACTATTTGGTATAATAACCTGTTGGTTATCGAACGTTTGTAAAATAGTAGTAAACATATCTACTTCTGTTACTTTACCAAAACGCCCTGCAGCCTCAATAAAGTCACTCACTTTATAAGGTCTAAATATTAGCAACATAACGCCTGCGGCAAGGTTCGACATTGCCCCTTGTAACGCCAAGCCTATAGCAAGTCCCGCAGCACCGAGTAAAGCAATAATAGAGGCTGTTTGTACACCAAAGCGATTTAACACAGCAATAATAACGAACGCTAATATGATGTATCGAGCCATGCTGCCTAAAAAGCGAAAAAGCGTGTCATCAAGATGAGTGTATTTATGACACAAGCCAATAATTAAATTGCGTACTTTGCCCGCTAACCATAAGCCCGCAAGTAAAATTGCAATTGCTAGTAATATGTTGGTTGCCCACGTAATTGCAGCGGGTAAATATTGATTAATATCAATGTTGTTTATTATGTCTTCCATTATTTTTCCTGTTTTAAAAACTTTTAACTAATTTTAGCTAGTTTTGCTATACCACGCGCAACAGTTTAACAAAAAATTAACCAAAGTACGAATATAGGTTCAGTTTTACATGTATAAGCACTTTGAAGGAGGGATTTCTTAACTACTGCTTTTAAAACTATGGATTAATAAAATATAATTTTAAGCCCTATTTAGCACCAATATTTAATTAAAGATTATACCTAGTAATATCTTGCTATAACGCAGTTTCGCTCATATAGTCAGCAAATTATTACACCCTATTTTGAACACCTTTGTTTATGAAATCTTCTGCTCCTGCTAGTGATTTTGGTACTTTATTAGGTTATGCACCTGGTAATGTTGCTGTTTACTCATCTGATTATGATACGGCTGACGAAAGCATTTATCCTAATCGTAGCGCCTATCGTAGTTACCTTGATGGCATTTACATGGGCTATAAATGGCAATGCGTTGAGTTTGCCCGTAGATGGATGTACCTCAACCATGGTTATATTTTTGATGACATAGCCATGGCTTACGATATTTTTGAGCTGCGTTCAGTGCGCGATGTAAATAGCCAAAACAGATTGCCACTAAACGCTTTTAAAAATGGTGCTAAACATCACCCTCAAGTAGGTAGTTTACTTATTTGGGAAGAAGGCGGCGAATTTGAAGAAACAGGCCATGTTGCTGTCGTTGTTGAAGTGCACGAAGATAAAATACGCCTTGCTGAGCAAAATGTAGGGCATCAAATATGGCCAACAAATCAAAACTGGTGCCGAGAACTAAAAGCAAAAGTAACTAAAGATGGCGACTATTGGATTGAGTGCTCTTACAGCGACGCCACTATTTTAGGCTGGATGACACAAACTGATGAAACAGAATATGCTGAGCCAACGTCTGAGCTAAACACTGATTTATTTATTATAGAAGCCCATAAAGCAGTAGATACAGGCCAAGCAAACAAGTCATGGTTAAATATTGCGAATGACGATGAAGCTGCCTACGTAGAAATGATGCAAGGCCATAAACTTACATCAGTAGATGAAGATCAGCATAATTACTTTGCAATATCTCAAACGGCGCAGCAAAGCATTGAGCATGCAACAAATGAGCTGCATGGCTTATTTATGCATGCAACCGACTATGTATTGCAGCACCCTGAGTTATTAAAAAAGTTTAATTTACCCGATGTTGTGCTTAATAAAATTCGCCAATCGTGGGATAACCGCTTAAACCAATTAATAACCAGCCGATTTGACTTTGCCTTAACAGCAGCAGGTTTAAAAGTTTACGAATACAATTGCGATTCGGCATCGTGTTACATGGAAAGCGGCAAAGTTCAGGGAAAGTGGGCAAAACACTTTGGTGTTAAAGCAGGTGTAGATGCAGGCCAAAATTTATTTAAAGATCTCGTAAAAGCATGGCGTAAAAGTGAAGTAAAAGGTCTTGTTCATATTCTGCAAGATGATGAACCAGAAGAACATTACCACGCATTATTTATGAAAGAAGCTATTGAAGCCGCTGGCTTTGAATGTAAGTTAGTAATTGGCTTAAGCACACTTAGCTGGAATGAGTCAGGCAACATAGTAGATGCAGATGGCGCACAACTGAGTTATGTATGGAAAACCTGGTCGTGGGAAACCGCACTTGATCAAATTCGTGAAGAGTGTGAAGCCGACCAATCATTAGGTGATAACTTTGAACCACAATTCAAAGCTGGTGAAACGCCGCGCTTAGTCGATGTATTACTGCGTAAAAATGTCATGGTGTTTGAACCGCTGTGGACATTAATTCCAAGTAACAAGGCTATTTTGCCAATACTGTGGAGCTTATTCCCTAATCATAAGTATTTACTTAATACTGCGTTTGAGCTTAACGACGAGTTATTACAAACCGGATATGTAGTTAAACCAATAGTGGGACGCTGTGGCGCTAATATTCAACTCGTTGATGAGCAGCAGCAAGTTATAGAAAAAACAATGGGGCACTTTGCCGAGCAAGACCAAATATACCAACAGCTATTTGCATTGCCTAAAGTAGATGATTACTTTGTACAAATATGTAGTTTTACAGCCGCCGGAAAATACTCTGGTGGTGGCGTACGCGTTGATAAAAGCATGATTATAAACGGCCATAGCGATTGTATGGCGCTGCGTATTAAATAATAAACAATACTAAGCCCGCAATTTGCTGCGGGCTTAAGTTTGTGTAGCCCTTCCCTCTTTTAAGTTTTATAGCTATCTCAAGCGAGTTACTCCTGATAGAGTAAATTTATTAAACACCACAAATTAAGGTATTTCATGGCGAATCAATTTAATGTACTCGGCACACGCTTAAAACTATGTTGCGGTAATGGTGGCTACACACGTGAAGGGTTTTGTTATGTACCAGAATCAGATCTTGGCAATCACAGTGTGTGTGCAATTATGACTGATGAGTTTTTACAATTTTCAAAATCACAAGGTAACGATTTAATAACCCCGAACCCTCTTTACGATTTTGAAGGTTTAAAAGCCGGTGATAAATGGTGCTTGTGTGCGCTAAGATGGCTTCATGCTATTTCAGCAAACGTTGCGCCACCAGTGGTACTTGAGGCTACAAATAAAAAATCATTAGAAATAGTGCCGCTCGATGTTTTAAAAGCGCACGAATACATAGCCAACGTTTAAATACACCTAAGAGTAACTAAATCGAAGTCTGCATATTTTACAAATATATGCAGGCTTTTCAAAAACCCAATCTCCTCTGCAGCCTTAAAAACCTTAATTTAAAATATAACCACTTGTTTTTAAATTACTTTTTAAATAAATCAACTTACGGCATAGCAGTTGCTTTATTAAGCTTAAGTCACGCTCATCACGCAACACATTATATGAGCAACACATTAGTTAAGTAGGAGAAATTATGAGTAACAATAACGAATCAAACAAAACAACTAAATTTACCGCGCCAGGTATGAGTGACGAATCAGCCCAAAAAACAATAGCTACCCTCGATAACCGCATGGTTGCATTGATAGACTTACAACTAACTTTAAAACATATTCATTGGAATGTAGTGGGACCAAACTTTATTGGCGTACACGAAATGATAGACCCGCAAGTAGACATTGTACGCGAAATGACAGATACAATTGCAGAGCGAATTGCGACACTTGGTGCAGTACCTGTTGGCACACCAAAATCAATTGTAGATCGCCGTACTTGGGACGAATACTCTGTAGGCAAAGGTTTAGTAACCGAACATTTGGCTGCGCTTGATAAAGTATATAACGGCGTTAATGCCGATCACCGTAAAGCAATTGAGACTCTTTCTGAGCTAGATCCGGTCTCTGAAGATATGATCACCAGCCAACTAGCCGATTTAGAGCAATTTCAGTGGTTCATACGAGCACATTTAGAATCATCTACAGGCGAATTACAGAGCTAATACATCTAAAGTAAGAAAGCCCAGCATTATTATGCTGGGCTTTTTTTTGCGTAAAAATCTATTTATCGCTACCTAGTGTATCGCCCCCACCCCAGCTAGTACAAAATCAATATAAAAACAATAGAAAATTGGTATTACCAAAATGATTTTTAATTATTTTAACCTCTCCACTATTTCGCAAATTTATAAATCATTTAGAACTTTTAATGGTCGCTCTTCGAAGTCAATATCACTTAAAAAGTAAACTAAACACGTATAAAAGTACGCATAAAATTTAAAAATAGTACTAACAAATGTATTAAATAGTACAAATAATATATAAAAATGCCTTTGGTAAAGATACTTCAATAAAATTCATTCAAAATACAAAAAAATAAAAACACACTATAAGCCTTTAAATTTATTAAATATAAGCAAAATAAAAGAGGTTTTTGTAATACACATTGTGAAATTTTGGTAAACAAAGGTTGTAAATAAAGTTGAATTGGATTAATTTCAACCATACCACCTGTATGACACACTACAGGAAAGAAACCGTTAAATTGGTTAACCAAACCAGGTAACAACACACACAATGACGCAAGTCGTACCCAAACGGGAGAGATACATGAAACTCAATCAAATTACTTCAACATTAATTAATAAGCATAAAAGAAGTAGCTCTACAGCAATCAGTGCCGCAGCCCTTTTACTAATGGCTTCTTCAAATATTGCAGCGCAAGAGGC
>NZ_AUTI01000362.1:0-4940 GCF_000497995.1 Pseudoalteromonas sp. TB25 | reverse complement strand
CAGCCATATTTAATAGTGCAGATAGTTTTGCCATGATACGGGGTGGTCATGTAGACTTAACCGTTCTGGGTGCATTTGAAGTTGACCAGAATGGCAACATCGCATCGTGGATGATCCCTAAAAAGCTGATTAAAGGCATGGGTGGCGCGATGGATTTAGTCGCTGGCGCGAAAAACATTATTGTTACTATGACCCATGCAAGTAAGCATGGTGACTCTAAACTATTAGAAGCCTGCTCTTTACCGCTTACTGGCGTTAATTGCGTTAAAAAAATAGTGACAGATTTAGCCGTATTAGAAGTTAAAGACGGCGCATTTCATCTATTAGAGCGTGCTCCGGGCGTATCTGTTGATGAAATCATTAGTAAAACAGCAGGTAAATTACTTGTTGACTGTGAAGTTCCAGAAATGGTTTTTTAGGCTTTAGCTTAAAATAACGCTTTACCCTGTACCGACCTCATTCCCAGTGCCAATGGCGCTGAGTTACCCAAAATCCCTCTTACGAGGGATTTTTTTTATCTTTTGTCATTATTTTTACCGTCATTCATACATCTGTAGTAAATTTTATCTATAATACAAATATAAATTAAATGTAAGCGCTTAGATTCTTTGCACTATTTAGTGGATAGCCTGCACTCTTTTTGTGAACTAGCACTAAATTTATTTTTAACATACTGATATTTATGTATTAAATAGTTGGTTTAAATTTTGCCTAAGTAAGGCGTCTCAATAAATTAAATAATTCTGGAAAACATGCAAACTCCTATTCGTGGCCTTCGCTCTTTTTGCTTTGCCGCAAGAAGCCTAAGTTTTAAGCATGCAGCTAATGAGCTGTACTTAACGCCGTCTGCGGTAAGCCATCAAATAAAGCAACTTGAAGAACAACTTGGTATTGAGCTTTTTCAACGTAAAACGCGTTCAATTAGCTTAACCACAGCGGGTAAAAACTTTTTTGATGCTGTGTCTCCTATCATCACAATGTTAGAGGGCACCATTAACGAGTTTAGTCAGATGCAGCAAAATACAAATTTGACGATTACGCTGCCTGAATTTTTTGCCAGCGAACTACTCATGCCTAAATTAAGTGAGTGGACGTCAGAGCATCCTAATATAAACCTGCAAATGGACACGCTTAAAACACGCAAAGAATTAACGCGTCATAGCGATTTATCTATTGTATTGTCCTCTGGTAAACCTACTGAAGGGTTAGCGACTGAGTTGTTTAACCTTGAGTATATTCCTGCATGTAATAAAAAATTGCTCGATCAGTGGAGGGACGATCATCGTCAAGCCCTTAACCAAGTTCCGTTAATCTTGCACAAAGCTCGCCCGTGGGCTTGGCATCAGTGGGCCGAAAAAGCAGGGATTGATGACTTTTCTCCTTCGCAAATTATTAAAATAGATAGCATGTTTGGTGTAGCGCGTGCGGCGCAGCAAGGCATGGGCATTGCACTTATACCACTGCCTATTAGTCAAAGCTGGCTAGATGAGCAATGGCTTTATAAATTATTCGAACAGCCTTTAACAACTAAAGATAAATACTATTTAGTGCAGCACGAATCAAGCACGCCTAATCACCCGCTTGATTTATTTGCGAAGTGGGTTGTAAATACGTTTAGAAAAATCCAAGAATAATCCCCTATTAGACGAGTTCAGTAATACAACCCACTCTGTGTTTTATTACTGAACTCGTCTAAACCTCTCTGCAATTTTTAATAATATTTTTTATTTAAATACATAAACTTAACGCCGAGCATTAGACTAAAGTCTATAGTTTAATTTTTTTCACTCATTGGTTTCATTTTTATCGTTTGTCGAAAATAAAGTTAAATATTAAAGTTACTTCATCAGCTCAAAACAACTTAGTTAATTTGTTTTTTAAGAGCAATAAATGCAACCTTTTGAGTTTTAGTAACTCAAACTTAGCAGTGAAAAGAATCTTATATTGTGTGTGTAAGATGTTGTCAGTGTGAAAAGCGGTTCAAGTTAGGTGGTGACTTGGCTTGAACTGTTTTTATTCTTGGCTCAACCACATGATATGCATTACAAAGCTACTAAAGCGTAGCAAACCGAATCTTTATATTGTGTGTGAAGATGTTGTCAGTGTGAAAAGCGGTTCAAGTTAGGTGGTGACTTGGCTTGAACTGTTTTTATTCTTGGCTCAATCACATGATATGCATTACCAGGCTACTAAAGCGTAGCAAACAGAATCTTTATATTGTGTGTGAAGATGTTGTCAGTGTGAAAAGCGGTTCAAGTTAGGTGGTGACTTGGCTTGGACTGTTTTTATTATTAAGCACATACATAATATAGCTATATACAGATTAATACATTTTAAAAAGCCCCGTAAGTTATAACTTACGGGGCTTTTTTAGTTAATTTTTTATTTGATACTCTTTTTTTAATTTACTTATTTGCACTTTATGTGAAAGCAAAAATGTATCAAATTGCTTAACTACCTCAGGATAGTCAATCGACGATAATAAAAAGGCTTGTAAATCTGTCGGCAATTCGTTTTGAAAATAAACGGGTCGGGTTAATTTGAAATATTTAACAATATTATAGTTTAGTACATCGTTAGATATGTAAATACACTCCACTCGCTCTTTTAAAAGCATCTCTATTAATTCCATTACGTTAGCTGTTTCAATTAGCTCAACGTTTTTGTTATTCATTAAAGGTTTAAAGCTTTGAGACGTAAACCCTCTCACCGTTGCAAAACTAACGCATTCATCAATAGTGATATTTTTATTTAAACTCGCAATACCCGTTTTAGTCACAACGGTTGGCTGCGAATAAATAATTTCATTTAAATCACCAAAGGAAGCTTTATAACTTGGTTTCCATTGTGGATTATCTGGGTATTTAAAATCAACATGATGGTGATCAATGAATTCTTTATAGAGACGATTAATTGGCAGCGTGTAAAACTCAAATTCAAAATCGTGCTGCTGGGCAAACAAGGTAAGTAACTTTTGACTGAAACCATAATAGTCGCGGTTATCAGCCCCACTACCATGTAGTATGGAAGGTATTCTATATTCTCTACGCCGATGACATAGTGCGTTGCCGACTTAGCATCGGTTATAAAAATTAATAAAGCTAAAGGCAAATACATTAACTGCGTTGTTATTTTTATAAATTGATTCATTTACAACCTAAGTAATATTATTGATGTGTAGCTCAACGCTTTAATTTTAACAAATTTGCAAAGAATATGATAAATCTATTTTATTTTATGCAAAAAAAGCCTGATTAAAATCAGGCTTTACAAAGTAAAAGGTTTAGCTTTTATCTCTTGGTACAAAATCGAGTACTGTTGCGTTTATACAGTAGCGGTCTGTGCCTCTAGGGCCTTCTCCAGGGAATAAATGACCAAGATGAATACCTGTACTTTTAGAACGTAGCTCAATACGTGTTATTCCCCAGCTGCTATCGTCATGCTGCGTTACACTACTTTTTACTGGGTGCTTAAACGACAACCAACCACTACCGGAGTTAAACCTATCGCTTGTATCAAATAGTGGCTCNTCGCCACTTAATTTATCAACAAAAGTACCGTCAGGTGTGTTTTTAAACTCTTTGTACTCTTTGCAGTAAGGTCTATCTGTTCGTGCATCAAATGCAACTTTATAAGCATCACTGTTACCTAATTTAAAAGCGCCTAATGCTTTATAAAACTCTTCAGGCGTTGCATAACCTTGACGACCATATACCTCAATACCATTTTCTAAAAACAAAATGGTTGGTGTTGCCCACGTGGCTGACTTAATAGTTAAATCATCAAGTTGGTCAGCATGGCGAAACGACATTGGTATTGTCCCTTTGTAATCATTTGCGACTGCTTTTTTAAACTTTTCACAGTATGGGCAGTATTCACGTGAATCTAAGACTACGATTTGTTTTCCTGATAATAAAGCCGTGTTATCTACTTTTTCTACAGGTGTTTTATTAAAAACAACACCGGTAGAGTGATCGGGACAATAGCCATTAGGGTTCTTTTCTAAATAATTTTGATGATACTCTTCTGCCGATACAAAACCTTGAAGCGGTTTAATAACCGTTTCAATTTTGCCATAGCTCGCATCAGTTAAAAGCTGCTGATATTGCGATTTAACTTGTTCAGCTACTTTAGCTTGCGCATCAGTAGTCGTTAATAAAATTGAGCGATATTGCGTACCAATGTCGTTACCTTGGCGATTTTTTTGCGTAGGGTCATGACTTTCAAAGTAGTTTTTTAAGAGATCTTCTGCTGAAATTATATTGCTGTTATACATAACTTGTACAACTTCAGCATAATTGTTCTCGTCAAAACGACGAGACTGATCAGTAATGTTTCTGTAGGTAGCTTTAAAGCCATTGCCGTCAGCGTACCCCGATTCAGCATCAATAACGCCATTAAGCGCTTCGTAGCGTTTTTCGGCTCCCCAAAAACAACCCGATCCAAGTACAATGGTTTCTACATGCATGGTGGCTTCTACATTACTGTGCTCAACCTTTTCCATAGATAAAGCAAAGCTGCCTGCGCTAAATATAATAGCAGCGCCTGATAAATATAATAAATGCTGGTGTTTCATAAAGTACCTCTTAAACAAGTGCGTGCTAACTAAGACCTCCTTATCCTAATTTTCATTTCAACCTAATTACTTATTTAGTACGAAGCGTATTAAGTTTTGGTCTTCAATAAGTTAAATACGATTAATTGAATATAAAACTACTCTTAAAGTAAGTTGGGCAATAAACATAACCACTTAGTCGCAATGGTGTAAATAAATTAATAAAACTGTGTTACGTTTAAATTATGTTGTACAAATAGGTTTATTTAATGAAGCCAGCTCCTCATATTTATGCATTAACAAACAGTAGTTTACTGTTTGATGCATCGCATTTAGACGCTACAGATAGACTCTCTATTCAAAAGAAAATTTGGGCTTTAGCTAG
>NZ_AUTI01000361.1:0-4958 GCF_000497995.1 Pseudoalteromonas sp. TB25 | reverse complement strand
CGGGTAATATTAAATAATTGTGGCAATAAAGCCTGCGTGGCGTAGTCGGTTGCGCTTATGGTAAACACACCTTTATAAGTTTGCGGGCTAAACTGCTCGGGCTCTAGTAACGACTCTAATTGCTTTAAAATATGATTAACAGGCGTCTTGAGTCCTTGCGCTTTAGGAGTAGCAACCATGTTATTACCTTGGCGAATAAACAAGCGATCGTCAAATAAGTCTCGTAGCTTTCGTAGTTGCTCACTAATAGCTTGTTGCGTTAACCCCATTTTTTTGGCTACTTGCGAAAGATTTTGCAGTTCTAATAAGCTACTGAGTACTCTTAACTGTTTTATATCAAGCCGACTAATACCATTCATAATTGTATGCTGTACAAAAAAGTGTTGTTTCAAATTGTATCCTTAAATCTCTATGCTGCCAATGTTGCTTAACCACTATTTAAGCCTTTGTTTGCTTTATAAGAGAATTTAAAATGAAATCAGATTTAGTTAATACCGCTCCTTTATTCTCATCAATTGAGCTTGGCCCTTTTACACTTAAAAACCGTATTGTGATGCCTCCTCTTACTCGCTCTCGCAGCACTCAGCCTGGCAATATTCCTAATGAATTAATGGCTGAGTATTACTCGCAGCGTGCATCGGCTGGTTTTATGGTTACCGAAGGCACACAAATAGAACCTCGTGGGCAAGGTTACGCTTGGACCCCAGGTATTCACTCGCAAGCACAAATTGAAGGCTGGAAAAAAGTAACACATGCAGTACACGCTAAAGGCGGCGTTATTTTTGCTCAGCTTTGGCATGTAGGGCGCGTATCGCACGCCACACTACAACCAAATTCAGGTAAACCGGTTGGCCCTTCAGATATTATTGCTGACAATGTAAAAGTATTTATTGAAACCGCACCTGGTGAAGGCGCATTGGCTGACCCAAGTGAGCCTCGTGCATTAAGTACTACTGAGGTTGGTGAACTGGTAAACATGTACGCTCAAGCTGCACGCAATGCTTTAGAAGCTGGCTTTGATGGTGTGGAGCTTCATTGTGCTAACGGGTATTTAGTTAATCAGTTTATTTCTGAGCATACTAATAACCGTGACGATCAATACGGTGGAACGCTTAGTAATCGCCTGCGCTTTTTAAAAGAGATAGTTGAAGCGGTAAGTGACGTTGTAGGCTCTGATCGTTTAGGTGTTCGCTTTGCTCCTTTATTTGAAAGCACAGATGAAACACGAGTGTATTTAGGACTTGTTGAATCAAACCCTCATCACACTTATATCCAGGCCGTTAAAGTGCTTGAGCAAGCAGGTATTGCTTACTTATCGATTGCGGAAGCTGATTGGGATAACGCTCCCGATTTACCACAAGAATTTTATAAAGCAGTCCGAGCTGAATTTTCAGGGCGCATTATTTATGCAGGTAAATACACAGTAGAAAAAGCAGTGCGTATTTTAGGTGAAGGTTACGGTGACTTATTTGCATTTGGTCGCCCATTTATAGCTAACCCTGATTTACCAGAGCGTATAGCAAATAATTGGACGTTTAACGAAGCTGATGCAGNGCAGCCACTATGTATGGCGGTACTGAAGTAGGTTATAGCGATTATCCTTTTTATCAAAAGTAATTAACCAGCAAAGCCAAGGAAGGCTTAATTACTAATTTAATAGCCATTTTTTATGACACGACTAATCATTTTGGTATATTAAAACGTTCCTATAATCGTCAAAAACTAGAGATTATGTCAAGAACCGTCAGTAAAATGTAAAAAGCTGTAAGCATAACTCCGTTTGCTGTTGTATGTCAGTTAACATTCAGTTTGAGCCGCTAGTATTGAACCCAGTTATGTAAAAACATAAACGAGGCAATATTATGAAACTTACTTTTTTACTACCTGCCCTGCTCGCCATTGGCGCAGTATCAGGCTCTGCGCTTGGAGCACAAAACGAGCGAGAGAATGATAAAAGCTTTAAACGCGATCACGACAAACGTGTTGAATATAAACGCGATGAACGCCGCCATGAAAAAAAGCAGCGTATTGAGCATAAAAAAGAAAAACGAGAAGACCGTAAGCAAGAAAAACGTAAACTTGATAAGTACAAACAGGAAAAGCGTGAACTACACCGCTACAACCAGCGAAAATATAACTACTTAACAAGCCATCACAATTCAGTCGCTTACAGACAAAATCGATTTATAAACCATTTACCACGCAATAGCGCATCAATCAGATTTAATGGTATTTCGTTTACGTTTAACGACGGCCTTTATTACCGTAAAGCTAAAAGAGGCTACCATGTTGTTAAACCACCTAGAGGCCTGCGTATAAATACGCTACCAAGAAATTACAGGCATTTTAAACACCACAATACGACTTACTACACTTATCAAAATGTATACTACATTGCGGATAATGATGGTTATACGGTTGTTGATGAGCCATCAACTCGCCTTAATCAGGCAGTAAAAGTGGGTAATGTGAATGACTATAGCTTAGGCCAAACTTACGATTCATTGCCTCAGACAGCACAGGCCGTAATAATTAACTCACAGCAGTATTTTAAATACGGCGATATTTATTTTTTACCGCAAATAAGTGGTGACGACATAAAATACCTTGCTATTAAGCTAGGTTAAACTCGCTATAAATTAAAAGGCCTTACTGTAAATAGTAGGGTCTTTTTCATTCCCCTCCGTAGGTAGTAATTTACAGCAATAAAATCAATTCTCTCTAAACATTAACATGTCTTAGTATTTGTAAGCTTTTTTGTTAAACTAGCTCGCATATTAATAGTGAGAGTGTATTTATGTCGGGTGAGTTTCCACGTGCTGGTTTTTGGCGCCGTTTTGCGTCGTTGGTCTACGATACGTTAGCCATTATTGCGTTTGCGATGTTAACTGTAGTGCTGTATTTATTTGCAGTACAGGGGCTTATTTCTCTCGATGTAATTAGTTTAAATGGCGCAGAGGATGTATCTGCATTTATTCAAAATTCAAATCTTCTTTCGGGTATTCGTACCGCTCTTTTAATTATTGTTAGCTTAGTATTTTTTGGCTACTTTTGGACTAAAAGCGGGCAAACCATTGGCATGCGTGCATGGCGTTTAAAAGTACAAACTCTTGAAGGTAATTTAATTAGCTGGCCGCAATCAATTATCCGCAGCGTTAGCGCTTTACTCGGTTTAGGTAATTTGGTGGTGTTAGTCGATTTTAAAAACAAAAAAGCACTACAAGACTACATCTCTAAAACAGAAGTTATTGCGCTTACTAAAGAAGAAAACAGACGTATTTATAGTGAGCTTGATTAATACCTGCTTTCCAAAACTGGTAATTAAAAAGCAAAAAGGGTTACCACTGGTCACCCTTTTTCATACTTTGAATAGGTACTCTATACCCGTTTATTCATCAAATATGTCGCAAAGCCTATAAATATAATACTAGGTAATACCGCCCCTATAATGGCAGGTATTTGGTAAACCATAACTACAGGGCCAAATATTTCATTAGTTAAATGAAACACGATCCCCGTTACAACACCCATAATAATACGTGCGCCCATAGTAACGGTACGCAGCGGGCCAAATATAAACGAGAGCGCCACCAGCAGCATTACCGCTACAGATACAGGCTGCATAAGCTTACGCCACAGTGCAAGCTCGTAGGTACTAGTGTCTTGTTCGTTTTGCTCTAAGTAAGTTAAATACGACCAAAGCCCAGTAAATGAAAGTGACTCTGGTTTTACCGACACAACTCCTAACTTTTCAGCGGTCAATTGTGAAGGGTAAAACTCTTCTGGTAGTTGCTCTGTTGTGGTTTTTTCGCTCGTAATAATAACCTTATTTACATCACGAAGTAGCCAGCCTTCTTTTCGGCTCAGTGCATCTTTTGCTTTAGTGATTTGGGTAAGCTCTAACGATTTGTCAAAGTGGTACATGTGTACCCCATTGAGCCTGCCGTTTTCGTCAACATCTTCAATATTAATAAAATTGCTGCCGTCTTTAGCCCATACACCTTTTTGTGTGTTAAATACATCGCCGCCATGTATTGCTTGGTTACGCATTTCTTTGGCGTGTAATTGCGCTTCAGGTGCACCCCATTCGCCAAGTGCCATCATGCATACAGCCATAAATATGGCCGTTTTCATCACAGAGCCAATTATTTGTAAGCGCGACATACCAGCCGCTTGCATCACTACCAGCTCACTGTTTGAGGCAAGTGCCCCCAAACCCGTTAAGCCACCAATTAGCGCAGCCATCGGAAAAAACACCACTAAATCGCCAGGTATTGTGTAAAGCGTGTAAAGCATTGCGGTCATTAAATCGTAACTGCCACGCCCTACCGACTTTAGCTGGTCGATAAACTTAATTAAGGTGCTAATACCAACAAGTACCAACAATGCAAAGCCGGTAGTTTGTAAAATACTGCGGCCTAAATACCAATCAAGCGTTTTCATCATGAGCCTAACTCCCGCTTAGTTACAACGGCTTTAAGCCAAGCGCCCAACGGTCGCCCTTTTATAATTAATAATCCACCTATAAACAAGGCACTTAGATGAATCCACCACAAGCCAATTGAAGGCGGAATTTTGCCATCTTCAACTGCAAATTTAGCGGCATTTAGTAAAATAAAATAGCCTAAGTACAAGCTTATAGCAGGTACTAGTTTTGCAAATTTACCTTGGCGAGGATTAACCACACTTAGCGGTACTGCCAGTAAGGTAAGTAGCGGAATTGATAACGGAATAGCGAGTCGCCATTGCCATTGAGCAATAGATTCAGGAGTATTTATAGCCAATAATTGGTTAGTTGGCACAGCCTCTAATTTACGGCGTTGGTGTTCTATTTCTTGTTCTCGTATTTGTACGCTGTAACCATCAAATTCTGTTAAGTTAAGTGCAGGCGTTGTGCCATCTGTTTCGTAGCGTTTACCGTCTGTTAGCACGAGCTGTTGCTCACCATTTACGGCTTC
>NZ_AUTI01000360.1:0-14648 GCF_000497995.1 Pseudoalteromonas sp. TB25 | reverse complement strand
CCGCCAATCTCGATTGGTAAGGGTGAAAGGGTGCGGTAAGAGCGCACCGGGCCGCTAGTAATAGTCGGTTGCAAGGTAAACTCCACTCGGAGCAAGACCAAATAGGGTTCTATCATTTTAAATAATGAACGCGTGGCCCACGTGAGAACCGGGTAGGTTGCTTGAGCCATAGAGCGATTTATGGCCTAGACGAATGATTATCACTTTCTTCGGAAAGGACAAAACCCGGCTTACCGGCTGACTCACTCATTCAATAAAAAGCCCGCAGTTAACGCTGCGGGCTTTTCTGTGTCTAAATTTTAGTTAATACAATTTAAGCATCTTTAAATAATATTTTTACCTTGTTCTGGGTCTCTTGATTGCTCTGCTTGTTCACGTATTTCGTCGGTATCACTGCTTACATCATCAAGTGTTTTAGTTTGATCAACAGTTTCACTTTTTTCGCTTTGCACTTGCGATGGTTGTTCTTCCCCTAAACTAGAAACATTTTCACTAGGGTCGGTGAGTATAATTCTTTCTCGTGCGTCATCAGGCATGCTGATGTTTTGTTTTGTAAACTCATTAACTAATTCGCGCATAAGCTGGGAAGCTACTTTTAATGGGCTGTGTTGCTCGCTATTAACCCAAAAATACAAAACGAAGTTAATAGTAGATGAGCCTAAGTTTTTTATTAAAACTTGCGCAGGTGGGTCGCTAAGTACCGCATTTTGTTGATTGGCAATAGCTAGGGCGAGGGTTTGTGCGCTGCGTATATCGTTATCATAGCCAATACCAATTTCTACTTTTCCGCGCATTTTTGGATTGGCAGTCAGGTTTTTAATAGTATTTTTATATACCGTCGCATTAGGTATTTGAATATGATTGCCATCGTAATCAACAAGTGTGGTTGCTCTTGCGGTTACTTTTTTAACAATACCTAAACGATTGTCTACTTCAATTACATCGTCGATTTTAAAAGGCCTTTGTATGCTCAGTAATAAACTAGCGATAAAGTTCTCAGCTATGTCTCTAAAGGCAAAACCTAATATAAGTCCTATTAGTCCCGTGCCACTCATAATGGCGACAGCAAACTCGGTAAGCCCTGCTAAGCGCAGGAATAAGTACACGCCAAATAAAATAATTAAAGTGCTTATACTGCGCCTTACAACTAGATGAACTAGTTTACTGTCAGTCATGTAGTCAATAGGCTTTATAAGCAATCGAGAAAGTGGCCCTGAAATTAAATAGCTTAATGCTAAAAGTATTATACCGAGTAATAGTGTGGGTAATATTTGCGCTGTTGCATGAAGTAATTGCACAGCTTGTTCATGAAAAAACTGCCACGTAAACACATCGCCTTGAAAACTTTGCGTGCTGGGAGGCGTATTGTTTAAAGCTATAATGTTTGATTGGCTACTAGGCATGGCTTATCGTCCGTGTTTGGTTTTTATAATCGTTAATATTAGGTAACAGCAAGTTTAGTACCAAATACTTTATTTAACTTGGCAAACATTTTGCTGTAGTAATGTAATACAAATATTGAGGTTTAGAATGAAAGAAGCTAAACGAGGACAGCAAGCTGAGCAGCCTGGTCATATCCCTTTTATAGGTTGGTGGGATATTGTTAAGCGCATTTTTAAGCAAATGAGTGAAGATAACTTATCTATAGTGGCAGCGGGTGTGGCATTTTATGCGTTACTTGCTATTTTTCCGGCCATTGCGGCGATGGTATCTGTGTATGCATACTTTTCATCCCCTGCAGATATTAGTGATCATTTAAGTAAAATAGTTACTTTGCTCCCACCAAGTACCAGTGAACTAATCTTATCTCAGGTTTCTAGCCTTGCAAAAACATCAAGTGCCAGCTTGAGCTTAAGTGCAATTGGTACGCTTATACTTACCATTTGGAGTAGTTCTAAGGGCAGCCAAGCACTTATTACTGCGTGTAATATTAGTTATCGTGAATATGATAAACGTTCATTTTTTAAAGCTCAATTAGTACGCTTTTTATTTTCGGTAGGGGCGATTGTTGTCGCAATTTTTGCGTTATTAATTATTGGTATTTTACCTATTGTACTTAATTTAGTGGGGCTAAAAGAAAGTATAGATTTATTAATTAAACTCATCTCTTGGCCATTATTAGCTTTTACCTTTAATTTTGCATTGGTACTTTTATATCGTTATGCCCCACACCGTAAACCGGCCAAATGGCGTTGGATCACGATGGGTTCGTCTATTGCTACTGTACTTTGGATTTTGGCATCTATAGGTTTTTCTTTTTATGTGTCGCGTTTTTCTAGTTACAACGAAACTTACGGCTCACTAGGTGGTGTAGTGATCATGTTGATGTGGTTGTATATCAGCGCTTATATAATCACATTAGGTGCTGTTATTAATGCAGCTACTGAGCAGCAAACAGGTAAAGACAGTACTATAGGCCCAGCTAAAGAGCGTGGGCAGCGAGGCGCCTATGTGGCAGATCACCTCGATGTAAAAAACGAATAGCTATTAGCTAAAGTTAGTGAGAGCTATAAGCTGCTCTTTAAACTCTTGTGCTGCAGGACCAAGCCTGTCGTTGTCGTTGCACATTAAATATAAATTAAGGGTACGGGTTGTACCTTGGTCTAAATTAAGTGGGATGAGCGTTTTATCTTCAATTAAATGTGCTATTTGTGTTTTTGGCAGCCAAGCGTAACCCAAATTTTGATTAACCATATCAATAGAGTTGCGTAAATGGCTGACTGTCCAGCGCATATCAGCACCTAACCAGCCATCATTGTGACTGGTGTGGGTTGCTGAGTCGCGAACTACTATTTGCCGGTGTAGCTTTAAATCGCGAAAGTTGAGTTGTTCAGTTTGTTGGTGTAATACATGGTCTTTATGCGCAACGGCTATAAACTCTATATCGCATAACGTACTGCAACTAATTCCATAGATAGGAATTGATGAAATGGCTAAATCAACCACTGAGTTATGTAGTAATTCGTTTGCACCGGTTAGCACGCTTTCTACTAAATCAATCTTTAAAAGCGGGTAAAGTTCACTCGTTTTAGCAAGTGCCTGGTATAAAATGGTGTGTGGAAAAACTTCATCAACAGCTATTTTTAATGTGCTTTCTACGCCTTCGCTTAGTGTACTTGCTACCGATTCTATTTTAGTTGCTTCTTCAATTAAAAATTCAGCTCTGCGTAAAATTAGTTTACCGCTATCGGTTAAAAATGCTTTACGACCTTTTACTTCAAGCAACTTAATTTGCAAGGCGGCTTCAAGTTTTTGAACAGCATGGTGTACGGTTGACTGACTTTTATGTACAGCCGCACTTGCGCCTGCAAATCCGCCGTGATCCACAACCGCTTTAAACATTCGCCATTGCTCTAATGTTGCTTTTGCCATTTTTAAATCCTGTTACTACTTATATCTGATTGCTTAACTTGACCGCGCAGACGCATTATTTATTGCGTAACAGTAATTTTTTGTTTATTTATTTTAATAAAGCGACTTTTTTATCAGATAGAAGTGCCATAAAGCTGCTTTTATTTAAAGGTCTTGAAAATAAATAACCTTGTCCGTAATCACATCCGGCTTCAAGTAATAGCTGCATTTGTAATTTAGTTTCAATTCCTTCGGCGATTACTTTTAAGCCCAGTTGATGCGCCATAACAATTATTGCTTCACACAGTGCAAGTTCTTGACTGCCTACTTGGATATTATCAACAAAACGTTTATCTATTTTTAAATAATCGGTATCCATTTCTTGTAAGTAAGCGAGTGACGAATATCCTGTACCAAAATCATCAAGGGCAAGCTGCATACCTGATTTTACTATTTCTTTTAAGCGACGTTGCGTTAATGCTTCGGGGTTAATCATTAGGCCTTCAGTTATTTCTGCCACAATTGAGGATGCAGGTAATTTTGCAGCTTTTAGCATATCGTACCATTCATCTATACCACTCTCTGGCGTGGATAACTGCACTGGCGACACGTTTACACTTATTTGAAAAGTATCATCGGTTAGGGTTTTTATATCGTTAAGCGTTTGCAAGGTTTGAGCAAATACAAATTGGCCAATTGCATTTATTTGCCTGGTCTCTTCAGCAAGTGAAATAAATGCGACAGGGCTAATTAGGCCTTTTTCGGGATGTTGCCAACGAATAAGTGCTTCAGCTTTATGAATATGTAAATCATTCAAAGCAACAATGGGCTGATAAAACAATTCAAATTGTTCAAGTTCAATGGCACTTCGTAAGTCTTTTAATAGCACCATGCGCGCGTGTGCATATTCGCGCATGTCAGCAGAGAAAAACTCAAAACAGTTACGACCATTACTTTTTGCTTTATACATAGCCTGATCGGCTGCTTTTAAAAGCTGTTCAGTATTTTCACCATCATTAGGGGCGCATGCTATGCCCATGCTGGCGCTAATAAATAACTCTTCGTTTTCAAGATGCAAAGCCGACGATAGGCTAAGCAAAATATTACTGGCAATTTGATTAATATGACGCGTACTTTTTATACGATTAAACACAATAACAAACTCATCACCACCAATACGTGCCACAAACTCAGCATTTTTTGCCGACTGAACTATGCGTTGCGATACGAGTTTTAATAAGTTATCGCCATAGTGATGGCCTAATGTGTCATTAATATCTTTAAAGTGATCTATATCTAAAAGCATGACAACCAATTGATTGTCGGGAGTAACAATGCTTGAAAATCGTTGATTTAATCGCTCCTTTAACTCTAAACGATTTGGTAAGTCAGTTAGGTGATCATAGTGAGCTTGTCGCCAAATTGTTTCATCGGCTTGTTTTTTCTCAGTGAGGTCTGTAAATATCGCGATTCGACGAATAGGTGCGTTGTTTGTATCATAAACCGTATCGATTGTGAGCCACTCAGAGTAAAGCTGCCCGTTCTTTTTACGGTTAATAACCTCGCCTTGCCAGCGGCCTGTTTGCTGTAATTCAGACCACATTTTATTGTAAAAATTCTTATCATGTTTTCCTGATGAAAGAATTGAAGAGGAGCGCCCAATAACTTCTTCTTTACTATATAAAGTCGTTTTGCAAAACGCAGGGTTTACATCAAATATTATACCCGCTGGATCGGTGATTATCATGCCTTCACTACTGTTGTTATACACTAGCAAGGCAAGGTGGAGTGCTTCTTCATTTATTTTTCGTTGTGTTATATCCCTTAGCACAACAACGTATTCATTTTTACTTTGCATTGCACTAATACGTGCTTCAAAGCTACGTTTAGGATCTGATTTTTCGAGTGTAAATTCTAAATTACTCGAAACATCAAGCTTAGATAACTGCGATAACAAAAGCTGCACATTGTTGTGAGAAAGTATTGATGATAAATGAGGTGCTGCAGTGCTGTTTGGGTTTACTTGAGGCTTAAATTGCCCCGTTATGTTGAGAATATCGCCATGGATGTTAATTCTAACGTAACTGTCGGGTAGAGTATTAAGCAAGCTGGTAAGCTCATCGTGCTTGTTTTTTAAATTAGCCTCGGCTGTTAACCTGGTTTGCGCCATTGATTTAAAGCGCTGATAGAGAGTATTTAGCTCTGGATTATTTGGCTGTATTTTTTGTGACGGCATTTCGCCCTTAGCCAACACGTTTGTTGCATTTGTTAGATTATTAATTGGGTCGATAATGCTGGTTTTAAGCAGCTTACGTGCAATTAAACATAGCACTAGCAGTGATAAAATAAACACACCAATCGCTATAAAAAAATTATTATTTATTTGCTTTAAAGCATGTGTAATAGGAAGTGCAATATGTATATTTAAGCTGTTATTACTCGGATCTTTATAAATAATAGAGTGGTGAAGCATTCGATCTTCACCCTTAATAGATTTTATTTTTGTTGATGCCTCATTATCAATCGAAGAATCAGTTGCTAATAAAGTCTTTGCAATATTATCGCCAAGGGCTGCAGTTGTTGGTGGGTAACGCGCTAAAATTTTTCCATTAGAATCAGCGATTGCAGCAATAGAGCCAGGTGGCAGTTCAATATTATTAAAAGCATTGTTCCACCAGTCAAGCGCAACAACGATAACTACAACGCCCTGAATTACATTTTTTTTATTAATGATAGGTAACGCAAAGCTAAGGGTGTTTTTTTGCAAGTTTCTATCGTGCTGAAAATAACCTACTGACAATTGGTTACTTTTTAAGGCATTTTGAAAATACGCACGATCTGCAATACTTATTGTTTTGGTTAATCCGCTTGTTGTACACATAACAATGCCATTTGGATCTATAATCCCGATATTGGCAATATGGGCATAAATAGCTCTAAATTGATTAAAATAATTAGGGCATGACGTAGCTAGATTTTCTTTCTTACTTTCCTCTTTAGCCAAATAACGCGCTAAACGGTCAATATCATCGACTAAGTGCTTTTGCTGTAAAATTAATTGCTTAGCAATGTTTTCTACTTTTTTTTCACTTTGCTCAATAGAGTGGTGGCGTTCAAGCAGCAGAGTAAAAATAATTACAGCGGTGCCCGGAATACTTAGCAATATAAGCAAACGATAAAGCTGATGTTTGAGAGAATAAGTAAAAATAACCATTCCTTAGTTTCGTATTTTGCAATAACAATTGTAGCCAAATTCACTCCAAATAACCATAGTAATTATAAGGTTGAAAATGTAACCAATGAATCAATGTCGTTCTATTTTATAGAACCTTAAGCTCGATTTAAAGACATAGTTATTTTGTTTAATGAATGATTTAATAGCCTCATAAACTTATTCTTTAGAGTGAATTAAAAAATGAAAATATCAAAAATACTTACAGCTTATGCAACTCAAGATGGCGATGGCGTGAGCATTAGCCGTATACCTGGGTTTGATGGTAAATATTTAGATCCGTTTTTGATGATTGATGAACTTAAGTCAGACGACAAAAAAGATTATATGGGAGGCTTTCCAGAGCATCCGCACCGAGGAATTGAAACGTTTACTTATATTCTAAAAGGTGGCTTTGAACATCGTGACCAAATGGGTAACAAAGAAGCAATTAAAGCAGGCGATGTGCAATGGATGAGCACAGGGCGCGGCGTCATGCACAGTGAAATGCCACTCGCTGATGCTATAGATGGTCTGCATGGCTTTCAAATTTGGATAAACATGCCAAGCGCAGAAAAAATGCGTGATTCACGTTATCAAGATACGACTAAAAACCCAGCTCCTAGTTTTACAAATACGCAAGGCGTGACGTTAAAAGCACTTGCGGGATCGTGGCAGTTAGAAAGTGAAACGCTTGCAAGCGAGCTGCAAAGTTTAGCTGCTAATGCGGCGCTCGCTGATATTACATTACCTGCTGGTAAAAGCACTTATTTAGAGCCTCTTAGCCAACAAAAAGTAATGCTTTATATTCATAGCGGCTCACTAATAATGAGCGACAATCAAGCAATACCAGCGGGTAAGTTACTTATTTTAGAACCAGGCAGTGATATTAATATTAGCTCTGAGCACGGCGCTGGTGTTTTGGTTTTAGCAGGCGATCCACTTAATCAACCTATTGCTCATATGGGGCCGTTTGTAATGACGACGCAAGCAGAAGTACAGCAAGCAGTGCGTGATTATCAAAACGGTGAGTTTGGCAAAATATAACGGTATTTTTAGGAGAGTTTTATGGGATTATTAGTTAACGGCCAATGGCAAGATAAATGGTACGACACAGATTCAAGTAACGGTAAGTTTGAACGCGAAACGGCGCAGTTACGTCACTGGGTAACTGTTGATGGTAGCGCTGGAATAACGGGCGAGGCCGGATTTAAAGCACAAGCGAACAGGTATCATTTATATGTGTCACTTGCGTGTCCTTGGGCGCATCGAACGCTTATATTTAGAGCGTTAAAAGGGTTGCAAGATTTAATTACGGTGTCGGTTGTTAGCCCTGATATGCTTGATAGTGGTTGGGCTTTTGATACGCAAAACCACAGTACTGGTGATGCTTTATTTAATAGTAACTACTTACATCAAGTGTATATAAAAAATAATCCTAAGTATTCCGGGCGAGTTACCGTACCCGTATTGTGGGATAAAAAGCTAAATAAAATTGTCAGTAATGAGTCTGCCGATATTATACGTATGTTCAATAGTGCATTTAATGAATTAACAGGTAATAACGATGATTACTACCCAGAGGCACTACGACCAAAAATTGATGAATTAAATGCGTTGATTTATCCAAATATAAATAATGGTGTTTATCGTACGGGATTCGCAACAACTCAAGATGCATACGAAGAGGCGTTTAACGATTTATTCAAAGCACTCGATAAAGTAGAAGGGATACTGAGCAAGCAGCGTTATTTAACAGGTAATAGGCTCACCGAGGCAGATTGGCGACTATTCACTACACTCATTCGGTTTGATAGTGTGTACGTTGGCCATTTTAAATGTAATTTACGCACAATTGAAAGCTATCCTGCATTAAGTGGATACCTTAGGGAGCTATATCAAGTTAAAGGAGTGGCTGAAACAGTTGATTTTTATCATATTAAGCGTCATTACTATTTTAGTCACACAATGATCAACCCAACACAAGTTGTGCCAAGTGGTCCAAGTATTGATTACTTATCTGATCACGGTAGAAATGTTTAGCGCTTAAGCTATTAAGTTCACTAGCCAGCCGTATTTTCTTACGAAGCTGGTTTCGCTTTTACCCGCTTGTACTGCTGCACCTGCGATAAAGGCACTTGAAAGCCCAACTTTGGTTACGGCAAAACGCTTTAGTCTATATTGGAACGCTGCATGATGTTGGCGTTTCAATTCACTGCGCGTATCCATTTGTTTACTTAGAGCATCAACGTTTTCATTAGGTGCTTTAATTAAGTAGTTAACTAACATACTAATTTCCTTGTAGGTTAAATAGCTGCTTTAAACTTTTAAGCGTTTTACTAAAGCCAATTTTATTGCTTAAGTAAACTGTATTTTTCCAAAGCCATATTAAACAAGCAACTTGTAGCAAAGTAGCTGTTGCAATACTTAGCCATACCGACCCAAAAACATCGTATACACCGTATCCAACAGCACCTAGAAATCCTGCCCACAACAAAACCAAACCACTGGCAAAGCATCCTAAAAATATAGTGATCAATGCAAGCGATCTAAGCGATAACCGCCATTCGGCTTTAGCAAGCTGGTGGGTGATCTTTCCTTGAGTTTGGTAATCATCCTTGAGCTGCTTAGAATACTCTAAAAGCATTGCAACATGATCTTGCCAATCGTCCTTTTGGCTATGTTGCTCAGTAGTTTGGTCTTGCGCATTACCATCCTTGGTTGCTGTTGTTTGTGGGTTATTCATCACTAATTACTTACGACGAAGTAGTGATGTGATTAGCATACCCGCAGCAAAAGCAATACCCGCCGTTGCTAATGGATTTTCAGAAGCAAAAGCACGAGTTTTTGCAGTACATTCGCTTAGTTTTTCACGTGCGATAAGTTGTTTTTCGCTCAATGCATCTGCTGAGCTAGAAGCTCCTTTACGCACACTGCTTTCAGCTGTTGCAGCTTTGCTAGAAAGTGCATCTACAGCATCGTGCGCCGCTGATGTTGCTTTCTCTGTAAGAGGAGACTCAGTATTTGTTAGTTTAACGTCAGGCTTAACATCTGAAGTTGTATTTGGTTTCGTATTCGTTGCAGTAGCCATAATCAATCCTTAATAAGTTAAAAATTTAAATAGTGATTTAGGTGATGCAATGATTAAACCAAACTTGTTATTTATTTTAACTGACTGAATTTGATAGGTTTTGTTTGTGGTTTTTAATTTTTGATAATTAGTATTTTAAAATAAACAGTAACTATTACTACACGGCTAGGTAAATTTTACAAAGAGGATAAAAACGCCTTAAAAATTGTAAATATTCATTGGTTATTCAGTAAGCAAAGCATGTAAACAGAAAGTTATAAAAGCAAAGCTGATATTTTTCTTTACCTCAATCCCACTTTTTCCCACGTAATTCAAACGCTTCGCTTGAGCCCTTATTTTTTCTAGCTTTGGGACTCACTAAAGCTGGTCAGCTTACTTGACAAAATGGCTTGTCAAGCCCTAAACTGGAGCACTGTGGTAAAAAGTGGTTTTTAGTGGATCTCATTGGATAAAATAAACAAGAAATTGAATAAAACAATTTCAAAGTAGGTTTTTTATGTTTCGTGGCGCGAGTTCACTGAGTTTGGATGATAAGGGGCGTTTTGCGGTACCGACAAAGTACCGAGAATCTCTGTTGTCTGAAGATCAGGGGACAGTTATTTGTACCGTCGCATTAAATGAACCGTGTTTATGGTTATATCCATTGGCTGAGTGGCTCGAAATAGAAAGCCGTTTAGCGAAAATATCTAATATGAATCCACGAGCTCGACGAATGCAACGTATGTTGCTAGGTAACGCTACAGAGTATCAACTTGATAAAAATGGTCGAATTTTGCTTGCGCCGTCATTACGTGCCCATGCATCTCTTGGCAAAAAAATCATGCTGGTTGGTTTGATGAATAAGTTTGAAATTTGGGACGAGGCGCGTTGGCACGAGCAAATGCAGCAAGATACTGAGCTTGAAAGGCTTGGTGATTTTGAACCTAACCAAGATTTAGATAATTTTACACTCTAACGGCACAAAAAAAGGCACACAATAGCTAATGACAGCGCAATTTGAACACGTATCCGTATTAATGGATGAGACCATCGATGCTCTTGCAATTAAGTCAGACGGTATATACATGGATGGTACATTTGGACGTGGTGGCCACTCTGGGCAAATTTTAGCACGCCTTGGTGATGAAGGTCGCCTGCAAGCAATTGACCAAGATCCACAAGCAATACAATCAGCTGAAAAATTTGCTGATGACCCACGTTTTGCAATTGCACACACTCGCTTTTCAAACTTATACGAAGTAGCACAGCAAAACGATCTAATTGGTAAAGTCGATGGCATTTTATTAGACATTGGTGTTTCGTCACCACAACTAGATGACGCTGAGCGTGGCTTTAGTTTTATGAAAGACGGCCCACTCGATATGCGTATGGACCCTACAACAGGTCGCAGTGCAGCACAGTGGTTAGCAGAGGCTGAGTTGGATGATATTACCCACGTAATTAAAAAATTGGGCGAAGAAAAGTTTGGTAAACGCATTGCACACAAAGTACTTGAAGTTCGTGAGCACACGCCAATCACAACTACCAAGCAGCTTGCTGACCTTGTTGATGAAGCTGTACCGGTAAAAGATAAGTTTAAACACCCAGCTACCCGTACTTTTCAGGCTATTCGTATTTACATTAATAGTGAGCTTGAAGAAATTCAAACTGCGCTTCAGTCTGCAGTTAAAGTGCTAAAGCCAGGCGGACGTTTAGTGGTGATTTCGTTTCATTCTTTAGAAGACCGTATTGTAAAACAGTTTATTAGAAAACAGAGTAAGGGAGAAGCATTACCCAGAGGTCTGCCTTTAACTGATGCACAAATAAATAAAAATCTGACGTTAAAAGCAGTGGGTAAAGCTATTAAGCCAAGTGCTGCAGAAGTAGAGCGTAATCCACGTTCTCGTAGTTCTGTACTTAGGATTGCACAGAGGTTGGGATGAGTAAAAAAGCGAGCTATCGGCAACCTAATTTATTCTTTGAAATATTAAAAGGCCTAGGAGCTAATAAGCTAACCTCGGCCTTGTTGGTTGTGATATTCGCTTCTAGTTTAGCTGTTGTGCAAACAACCCACTTAGCTCGTGGCCAACTTATACAGCAAGATCAATTGTTACAAGAACGCGATGAGCTCGATTTAGAGTGGCGCTACTTACTTGTTGAAGAAGAATTTTATTCGCAACATGCACGCATTGAAGAAGTAGCTACATCACAATTGAAAATGAAAAGACCTACGAGTCAAGATGAGCAGGTAATAATAGTACAATGAGAAATAGAGGCAAAAAACCAGTCACTAATTTAATCACATGGCGCTTTATGCTGGTGTGTGCAGTTGTGTTTATGGTGTTTGTAACACTCGTATCTCGCGCTGCTTATTTACAAGTAATAGAACCTGATAAAGCACGTTCAGAAAGTGACAAACGCACCGTGCGCGTTGAAAAACTACATGTGCAACGCGGGATGATTTTTGACCGTAATGGTAAAGAATTAGCGGTAAGTGTGCCTGTTGTAAGTGTATATGCTGATCCTAAAGCATTGCACAAATCGCTTGTCTCTAAAGTAATTAAACAAGCACGTAAAAGCGGCGAAGATCATTTATCTTTAGCTGAAAATACCGCTGAGCTTGATAAGCGTACTGCACTATATTATAAAAACGATTTACGCTGGCGTGAGCTTGCAGATGTATTGCGTATTGATCCTAAGAAGATTAACTCTCGACTATTAAACGATCCCTCGCGTCGCTTTGTTTATTTAAAGCGCCAAGTTACTCCTGCTGTAGCAAATTATATTGGCGATTTACGCCTACCAGGTATTCATTTACTAGATGAATCTAAACGCTATTACCCCGCCGGTGAGGTTACCGCGCATGTTATTGGTTTTACTAATATAGACGGTAAAGGCATTGAAGGCATTGAAAAGCTATACGAAAACGCTTTAACGGGCGAGGAAGGCCGCCGCACTATACGTAAAGACGCACAAGGGCGTGAAGTAGAAGTACTTGACGAGCGCGAGCGTGTAGAACCAGAAAGTATAGAATTAAGTATTGACCAGCGAATTCAAGCTATTGCCTACAAAGCTGTAAAATCAGCTGTACTGACTTACAAAGCCACATCGGGCTCAGCTATGGTAGTTGATGTTAAAACCGGTGAAGTGCTGGCAATGGTAAATAGTCCTTCATTTAATCCAAATAATTTAAGCGATGCTGCCCCTCATAAGCGTCGTAATCGCGCAATTACAGATTTGTTTGAACCAGGTTCAACTGTTAAGCCTCTAGCCATTTTGGCTGGGCTAGACTACGGCGCCATTCAGGCAGATGACACGATTGATACCTATCCAGGTTGGATGCGTTTAGGTGGTAGTTTAGTTAGAGATACTCGTAATCACGGCGAACTAACACTGCGCGAAATACTAAAGTACTCCTCAAATATGGGGGTTGCGAAGGTTACTCAGTTAGTGCCTAAAGATTACCTTGTTGGCTTATATCAAAAAGTAGGCTTTGGCAGTGACACGGGTACTGGAATGGTAGGTGAAAGCAGCGGTTTGTTTTATCCAAATCGTCGTTGGTCTGACTTTGAAATTGCAACTTTATCATTTGGTTATGCAATTTCGGTAAGTACTGCGCAAATGGCGCGCTTTTATACCATGTTAGGCGCTGGTGGAGTTAATCGACCACTGACTATTTTAAAGCAAGATAATATACCTGAAGGCGAACGTATTTTTAAACAAAAAGACGTAGAAGCCGTAGTCCACATGATGGAAAGTGTATTTGAAAAAGACGGTACTGCTCGCAACATAAAAGTTGATGGGTATCGTGCTGCAGGTAAAACAGGTACATCTAAAAAAGCTGTAGCGGGTGGTTATGGTGATGAATATGTAGGTTACTTTGCAGGTGTAGCACCGGCAAGTAATCCTCGTTTAGCCGTGGTAGTTATGATTAATGAACCAGGTGGTGATGTGTACTATGGAGGTGCCACCGCTGGCCCTGCATTTGCAGAAATCATCTCTAACGCATTAAGAATATTAAACGTAGCGCCTGACAAGGAAGAGGTTGCGTACGTACAAGGTAAAGATAACGATGCGTGATTTAAAGGATATTTTAAAATACATCGAAATAGATGCGCCCTCGCAACTGGTAAAGCATTTACGCCTTGATAGCCGTGAAGTAACGCCAGGTGATGTATTTGTTGCTATTAAAGGCCATACACTTGATGGCGGACAATTTATTGCTAAAGCAATTGAAAATGGCGCAATAGCTATCATTGCTGACAGATTATGTGAATTTGAAAGCAATTTTGAGCCACTGTATTTAGTCTCAGAGCTTGATAAAAAGCTTCCAGAATTAGCTAGTCGCTTTTATAGCCAACCAAGTCAGACTCTTGATTTAATTGGTGTGACAGGTACAAATGGTAAATCGACCACCACAGCAATGATTGCCCACTTAGCACAATTTTGTAGTACTGAGTCGGCTATTATAGGTACTTTAGGTTATGGCCATCCTGATAACTTAATTCCACTGATAAACACAACGCCTTCAACAGTTGATTTACAGCATATTTTGAGCGATTTAAATTCGCAGCATAAAAAGCTGGTAGCCATGGAAGTATCATCTCATGGGTTAGTGCAACAACGCGTTGCTAAATGTCAGTTTAAAGCGGCTGTGTTTACTAATCTTTCGCGCGATCACTTAGATTACCATTGTGACATGGCAAGTTACGGTGATGCGAAATTAATGCTTTTCCGTGATTTTGAACCGCAAGTTGTAGTGCTCAATCAAGATGACTTTCTAGCTGAGCAATGGCTTGAAAAGTATGATTTTAATAACCTAATTTGTTATGGCCGCAAAAACTTAGCTCCTAAGAATGCCCGATACGTTTATTTTTCTAATGTTGAATATTCAAGTGAAGGTATTTCGGCTCAGTTGTCGACAAGTTGGGGTAATATTTCAATTAAATCGCCTCTGTTTGGCGAATTCAACTTATATAACTTAACGGCAGCGCTCGCTACATTACTAGGGCTAGG
>NZ_AUTI01000359.1:0-10468 GCF_000497995.1 Pseudoalteromonas sp. TB25 | reverse complement strand
CGGTGCATGGCCACTCTGCCATTCCGCCTAAATGTTTCCAAATAATTTGGAGCGGTACACGAGGCTCGAACTCGTGACCTCGACCTTGGCAAGGTCGCGCTCTACCAACTGAGCTAGTACCGCAAAATACTATTTTATCAACTTTAAATTATCTTGGTTAAAAAATTTAAAGTGGTGCCCGAGGCCGGACTTGAACCGGCACGACTTGTTAGTCGAGGGATTTTAAATCCCTTGTGTCTACCAATTCCACCACTCGGGCATCGAGTTTGCTATTTAAAGCAAGTGGATAAAACTAATATGGAGCGGTACACGAGGCTCGAACTCGTGACCTCGACCTTGGCAAGGTCGCGCTCTACCAACTGAGCTAGTACCGCATCATATTAATTCTAAATTAACCGTTTTATAAATTACACTTGGTAATGCAATTAAACCACAAAGTGGTGCCCGAGGCCGGACTTGAACCGGCACGACTTGTTAGTCGAGGGATTTTAAATCCCTTGTGTCTACCAATTCCACCACTCGGGCATCGAGTTTGCTAATTAAAGCGTGTGGAGTGTTGAAATGGAGGCGGAACCCGGAGTCGAACCGAGGTAGACGGATTTGCAATCCGGTGCATGGCCACTCTGCCATTCCGCCCCAGTACGGGGTATTAACCTTAAGATAAACTTGGAGCGGTACACGAGGCTCGAACTCGTGACCTCGACCTTGGCAAGGTCGCGCTCTACCAACTGAGCTAGTACCGCATTTTATTTATCAGTTATTTGAATTAGCACATGATGATTTATGTGAACATTCAGGTAACTGATTAATTACCGTTTTGTTTATCTCGGGGGCTATGCCCTCTCAACACGGACGCATTCTACAGAGATTATTAAACGCGTCAATACAAAAAATGCTAGTTTTGAACTGTTTGCTTGTTTTTTATCTAAAACGGTGCGTTATTATACATTTAGAGTTAATTTTTAGTCAATTCACCCCATGCTGCACGTAAATATTGCATCATAGAACTCAAGGTTAAAAAGGTCGCAATGTACAGTAGTCCAAAACTTAAATAGTTCATCCATGTATCATATTGCCAAATCAAACCGATAATGGCTAACATTTGTGCAGCCGTCTTAATTTTACCCATGTTTGATACAGCGACATTACCACGCTTGCCCTGCTCTGCCATCCATTCACGAAGTGCAGATATGATAATTTCACGGCTTATTATAATAAGAGCAGGTATTGTCATGTACATTGACTGGTACTGATCAGATAACGCTACAAGTGCGGCACATACCATTACTTTATCAGCAACAGGATCTAAAAAAGCACCAAAAGGGGTTGATTGCTCAAGCTTTCTTGCTAAATAACCGTCTAGTATATCGGTGATTGATGCAAGCCAAAAAATAAAGGCGGCAGCAAAAAAAGCCCAGCTATAAGGCAAATAAAATATCACCAAAAAAACGGGGATAAGAAAAAGTCTAAATGTTGTGAGTGTGTTTGGAATATTCCACATAACTACTTGGATATGTCTTTTTTGCTATATTCGCATGTAGGGCTAGCCCTTGTCATGCAAATGGTTAAATATCTTCTCAGCCATGTCAGGGCTGATCCCAGGAACTTTCTTTAACTGTTCTATATTAGCAGCTTTTACTCCCTGCATGCCCCCTAAATATTTTAATAATGTTTGCCGACGCTTAGAACCGACTCCATTTATTTCTTCTAGTAGTGATTGCGTACGTTGTTTTTGGCGTTTATTACGATGCCCTGCAATTGCAAAACGATGAGATTCATCACGTATATGCTGTATTAAATGTAGCGCAGGTGCATCTGAATCCATAGGAATGGTTTTTCGACCACCGTCAATTAATAGTGTTTCAAGGCCAGGCTTACGGCTAGTACCTTTAGCAACACCTACTAACAAAGGCATTTTTGTATGTGGCCAGTTAGAAAAGTACTGCTCCGCGCGCCCCAGTTGCCCCTTACCACCATCAATAAAGATAACGTCTGGAATTTTGTCTTCATCTACTAATTTGTTGTAACGCTTATTAAGTGCAAACTCCATTGCAGCATAATCATCACCACCGGTTATACCCGTTACATTATAGCGCCTATACTCTTTTGTATTTGGGCCTTGTGAGTCAAATACAACACAACTTGCAACAGTGTTCTCCCCCATAGTGTGGCTTATATCAAAACACTCCATTCGGGTAATATCATCAAGTCGCAATGTTGCTTTTAATTGTGCATAACGTTTATTAATAGAGTCTTGGGTACTTTGCTTAACTGCAATACTGTTTAATGCATTTTTATTGGCCAGTTGTAAGTATTGAGCACGCTCACCACGGGTAACTACTTTAAGTGTTACTTTGCGCTCACTTATTTGTGTGAGTGCTTCACCGAGTGCCCCGCTCTCTTCTATTTCAAACGGTAATATGATTTCTTTTGCAATACGCCCTGTTGCTCCTGGCGCTAAATAGTACTGTCCTAAAAATGAAGTCAATATTTCTTGCTCACTTGAATCTTTAGGTACTTTTGGAAAATACGTTTTACTACCTAATACTTTGTGATCGCGGATCATTAATAAATGAATACCATTTAAACCATTTAAATGAGCAAAACCAACTACGTCCATTTCAGCAAAATTACCTGATATAGACTGTTGCTCCTGCATTTTACGAAGTAGCATTATTTGGTCGCGAACTTTTGCCGCCAGTTCAAAGTTTAATTGTAGGCTGGCTGCTTCCATTTTCTTTATTAAATCAGCAATAACTTCGTGAGATTTACCCGTTAAAAACTTACGGACATAGTCAACTTGCTCGCTGTAATCATCATCCGTAACTTTATTCACACACGGAGCTGAGCAACGCTTAAGCTGATATTGCAGACACGGGCGACTTCTTGCGCGGTAATAAGCATCTTCACATTGACGAACAGGAAATATTTTTTGCATTAAGCGCAAGCTTTCAGATACCGCTCCCGCGCTCGGAAAAGGTCCAAAGTACTCACCTTTAATTTTACGGCTNAGTTAATAAAATATAGGGATACGACTTATCGTCGCGTAATAATATGTTGTAGCGAGGCTGGTATTTTTTTATTAGATTATTTTCAAGCAACAGCGCTTCTGTTTCAGTATTAGTGAGTGTGACTTCGATGTCACAAATATTACTCACTAAAACGCGTGTTTTGCTGTCGGTAATGTTACTTCTAAAGTAACTGCTCACACGCTTTTTTAAATGCTTAGCTTTACCAACATAAATAACTTGGTTGTCACTATCAAGCATGCGGTATACACCCGGCTCACTTGATAGCGTTTTGAGAAAATGTACGTGATCAAATTCAGACATAAATTATAGTTAGTACGAAACGTCTATATCAATCATTTTATGACGGATTGCTAAATGGGTAAGCTCAACATCACCACCTACATTTAGCTTTTCAAACATACGGTAGCGATAGCTATTTACTGTTTTTGAACTTAGGTTTAAACGCTCAGCTATATTTTGTGCTTTTTCACCTTTAGTGATCATAAGCATAATTTGCAGTTCGCGTTCAGATAAGCTCTGAAAAGGATTTTCGTCTGTGCGACCTGTCACTTGCGCAAGTGCTATTTGCTGTGCAATTTCAGGGGCAATATAACGCTGACCGGCATGAACACAACGAATGGCACGCACCATTTCGTCAGAGCCAGCACCTTTAGTTAAAAAGCCATGTGCACCAATTTGCATTACTTTACTCGGAAACGGGTCTTCACAGTTAACGGTAAGCACAATAATTTTTACATCAGGGCAGTAACGACAAATCTTTTTAGTCGCTTCTAATCCGCCCATGCCTGGCATATTCATATCCATTAATACTATGTTTGGCGCATGCTGACGACAAAACTGTACAGCCTCTTCGCCAGTTTTAGCTTCACCAATTACTTTAAACCCTCGTACATCATCAAGAATACGCTTTATTCCTGTTCGTACAAGTTCATGGTCATCAACTAAAAGTACATTAATCAATGGAACATCCTCACTTACCTAACAACATGCAATTTAATTAAATTAATTTGCCACAGTAACATAGATAAAGCGAAACAATAACTAATATTATTGCCTCGCCCTAATAGTTTAAGATGACGATTTTTCGCTAAATCTGTCAACCCATAACGCAATGATACCATCACCCGTTACATTACACGCAGTACCAAAGCTATCTTGTGCCAAATAAAGTGCAATCATTAATGCAACCGCGCCTTCATTAAACCCAAGCATGCTTGTTAATAGGCCAAGCGCCGACATAACTGCGCCACCTGGAGCACCTGGTGCTGCAATCATCACTACACCTAACATCATAATAAACGGTAGCATACCCATTAATGAAGGGACTTCCATGCTTGGCGATAAAAACATAACAGCCATTGCACAGGTTACTATAGTGATAGTTGAGCCAGATAAGTGAATAGTCGCGCAAAGTGGTACGGTAAAGTTTGCTACATCTTCTTTAACGTTATTTGCTTTACTTGATTGAAGCGATACTGGAATCGTTGCTGCACTTGACATAGTACCTAACGCTGTAAAGTAAGCTGGTAGCATATTTTTAACTAATTCGATTGGATTACGTTTTAATAGTACACCTGTCGCTATATATAAAACGCTTAACCATAACCAGTGCATAACAAGCGCTGCAATTAGTACTACGCCAAATGTTTGCAGTGTATCTACCACAGTACCCGCTACCGTCATTTCGGCAAATACACCTGCAATGTAAAATGGTAAAGCAGGGATAATTACTTTTGATAATAATCCGTCAATCACATCTCGGCCCTGATCAGACACATTTTTAAGCGTATCAAGCTCTAATTGACTCATGCCTATACCAAATACAAAAGCAGTTACTAATGCGGTCATTACCCCCATTAGAGGTGGAATTTCTAAATCAATAAAGCTGCCAATTTCTGTAGCAACTTCTGCCTCGAATGTAATACCACCGCTTAAAAAAGGGATAACAGCACTTACTAATAAAAATGCAAGCGTACCTGCAATAATTGTAGAGCTATAAGCAAACCCGACTGTTTTACCAAGTAAGTGACCAGACCCTTTTGGTAGGCCTGCAATACCTGATGCAATAAAAAATAATATAATAAGTGGAATGGTAAAGGAGATAATTTGACCAATCAGCTCTTTTACTGTGAATAAAAGTTCAACACCAGTTATAGGTACATATAGTCCAACTAGGATACCGGCCACAATACCGGCAATTAATTTTAAGATTAATTTCATTGTGATTGCTTAATTGAATTTAGATACGTGTTTTTATCATGTTTTAGACGCATTGTGTGATAAAACTATTCAAGTTACATTCATATGCACAAATATTAAACAAACACAGCTTAATTCAATACTCTTTTGAACATTTTTTGACTAAACGAAGTTTTACTCTTTAAATTTTAAATTAAGCCCGCACCTATAATAACTAAAGCACCGCTAATAATTGATTTTTATTTCGACTGGTTATAAGCCCAATAGATATATGTTATAGCCAAACTTTACTTTAGTTTTTTTAAACTCACAGTAAAGTGTGTTTATATAGTTAGTAGCAAAGGCTATTAACACGTTGATCAGATTGCATCCAAAGGAACATTATGTCTACTATTTTTGAAGATAACTCACTAAGCATCGGTAATACACCGCTGGTAAAACTTAACCGTGTTACAGGTGGGAATGTATACGCTAAAGTTGAATCTCGTAATCCAAGCTTTAGTATCAAATGCCGCATTGGTGCATCGATGATTTGGGAAGCTGAAAAGTCAGGTCAGCTTGTTGAAGGTAAAGAACTTATTGAACCAACATCGGGGAACACCGGTATTGCACTTGCATTTGTTGCAGCAGCACGTGGTTACAAGTTAACGCTTACTATGCCAAACACCATGAGCCTAGAACGTCGCAAGCTATTAAAAGCATTAGGTGCAAATCTAGTACTTACCGACGGTGCAAAAGGTATGAATGGCGCAATTGAAAAAGCAAAAGAAATTCAAGCAACAGCACCTGATAAGTATATTTTATTACAACAATTCGAAAACCCTGCAAACCCAAAAATTCACTTTGAAACAACAGGCCCTGAAATTTATGATGCGCTTGATGGCAAAGTAGACTTTTTTGTAGCCGGTGTAGGTACTGGTGGTACTATTACAGGTGTTAGCCGTTACCTTAAAACAGAAAAAGGTCTAAACGTTAAGTCTATTGCTGTTGAGCCAACTAACTCTCCAGTTATTAGCCAAACGCTTGCCGGTGAAGAAATTAAACCAGGTCCTCATAAAATCCAAGGTATTGGTGCTGGCTTCATTCCTGGCAACTTAGATATGGACTTAATTGATGGCGCAGAGCTTGTATCTAACGAAGACGCAATTGCAATGGCGCATCAGTTAATGAAAAAAGAAGGTATTTTAGTAGGTATTTCGTCAGGTGCAGCGGTTGTTGCAGCTAAGCGAATTGCTGAAAAGCCTGAAAACGCAGATAAAAATATTGTTGTTATCCTACCTAGTGCAACTGAGCGCTACTTATCAAGCCCAATGTTTGATGAAGAGTTTAGTGAACAAGAACTAGTACAATAAGTAATTTTAAGATTTTTAGAAGGATGCTTTAGGCATCCTTTTTTATTATTTATTATCCAATTTTCTATTTATTGCCTGCCATACCTTTACATCTGCATAGATAAACCACACACTTTAAAAAAACTAATTAATAATAATTAATATGAAAAAAATCACGAGTTTATTAAGTTTGGTCATCTGTTTATTTTTATCAGCCTGTGGTGACGATACCAAAACACTTGGCGACACTCCTGGCGATACAGCAACCGCTTATTTTGATGCGCTTTATAACCAGCAAGACCTTCAAAAAGCCAGTACCATGGCAACCCCCAACCTTACACGTATAATGAAATCCTACGGCACCGCTAAACAGTTTTCCCGTAACTTAGTAAATATGCAATACGATGAAGTCACCATTGAAGTTGATATGACCAATATGAGCGTCCGTGAACAATACGGCGATAACGCTAAAATAAACCTTATTTTTACCGGCTATTTAAATGGTGATAAAATTGACGAAATGCGCAGTGTAAAAATGCTTCGTAAAAAGGGAAAATGGTACATAGATAAAATTGTTGCCGACCCTTACGCTCGTTAAAAATAAATGAATTAAACATAAAAAAGGCCTTACATTCGTAAGGCCTTTTTCGCTTTAGCAGGGCGTGTTGATCTTTGTGGATTGGAATTTGTTCAATCTAGGGGCGATTTAATCGCGGCGCGAGATTTGTAACCTAGTGGGCTAAGTAAAAACCGAGCAACAAAGAGTTAATCGTCCCTAGAAAGAACCCAAAGGGCAGCGCATGTTTGGCATTTATGCTGCGTTATCGCCTATTTATGGGGAATAACCACACTACATAGGCTCTGCCTTGCCTAAAAACCAAACAGCCTGCTGCAAATTCAACCACGAAAGGTCAACACGCCCTAGTATTTAAAGTAGTGCGCTACAGCTCACCTGGTTGAAAATTATCAACTGCAATGGCTTTCTTACGTAGCTTATTAGCATGATGCATTGCATCAGCATCCGTTTGCTCTAACAACTTATTTTCAAGCGCATAATTTATAGCACCTTCAATATCAAGCGTTGCAGGCACACTGCCCTTACGCTGCCATTGTTTTAAGTCTTTAAACTGCGCTTGCATATCATGCATAGCTAAAAATGCGCTTTCCATGACCCCTGTACCTGCATTTTCATCTACATAACATAAATGCGTTAAGCGGTTTCTAAATACACCAGGTTGAGTCATACGCTCGCAAATACTTTGTGCTATTTCATCACTTGGTCTGTGGTAATGGTTTCCAAGCGGGAACACTATACGTTTAAGGATAAAATTCACAACCGGATTTGAAAAGTTTTTAAAGAAGCCATTAAACGCTTGGCCAATTTCAAATAATGAGTTCTCAATTGCATATTTTACAAATGGTAAATCAGCTTGTTGGCGCCCTTCATCTTCATAACGTTTTAAAACAGTTGATGCTAAGTACAAATGACTTAATACATCACCCAAACGCGCTGATATCATTTCTTTACGTTTGAGCTCACCGCCAAGCATTAACATTGCAACGTCTGTACAAATAGCTAAGCCTCGGCTCATTCTACTCAGTTGTTTATAATAAATAGCCGTTTCACCACCTACAGGCGCTTTAGCAAAGTAGCTACGTGTTAAGCCATGCACAAATGCCATACCTGCATTACTTGCTGCAAATATTATATGGTTTATTAATAAACCATCAAATTGTTCAAGTGCTGCGTCGTCATCTTCCATTGCAGCGGCTTCCATTTCTTTTAAAACAAATGGATGACAGCGTGTTGCACCTTGGCCAAATATCATTAAGTTACGCGTTAAAATATTCGCGCCTTCAACCGTAATTGATACTGGAATCCCCATATAGCCATGCGCCAAATAGTTATTAGGCCCTACTTGAATTCCTTTACCTGAATGAATATCCATTGCATCATTCATTACCGTACGACCCATTTCAGTCATATGGTATTTAGCAATCGCTGTTACAACCGACGGGCTTAATTTTAAATCAATCGCACCTGCGGTCATTAATCTGCACGACTCAAGTGTGTAAGTTAAACCACCAATACGTGCAAGTGCCTCTTGGACACCTTCAAACTGCCCTATAGATACACCAAACTGCTGGCGTACCATGGCGTATGCCGATGTCATTTTTGAAGCTAAATGTCCAGTTGCTGCACTTAATGCCGGTAGTGATATACCACGCCCTGCACTTAAACACTCAACAAGCATTCTCCAGCCACGCCCTGCACACTCTTGACCGCCAATGATCCAGTCCAGTGGTATAAATACATCTTTACCGTAAGTGGTACCATTCATAAAGGCCATATTAAGCGGATAATGACGCTCACCCGTTTCAACACCCGGATGATCGGTTGGTATTAGAGCACATGTAATGCCTAGCTCTTTCTTATCACCTAATAAAGTATCAGGGTCATACATTTTAAATGCTAAGCCGAGTACAGTAGCCACTGGTGCAAGTGTAATGTAACGCTTTGACCAATTTAAACGCAGGCCCATTACTTGCTCGCCATTGTGCTCACCCATACACACCACGCCCGAATCAGGAATGCTGCCAGCATCAGAGCCCGCCTCTGGTCCCGTTAATGCAAAACAAGGAACATCTGTACCATTAGCTAAACTTGGCAGCCAACGATCTTGCTGCTCTTTAGTGCCATAGTGAAGAAGTAACTCGCCCGGACCTAAGCTATTAGGCACCATAACAGTGACTGCGGCTGTTAAGCTTTTAGTCGAAATTTTTGACACTATCGTCGAATTAGCAATTGCTGAGAACTCACGACCGCCAAATTTTTCAGGAATGATCAGTGCAAAAAAACCTTCTGTTTTTAGGTAATCCCACACTTCTTTTGGTAAGTCTTTGTCTTTTTGTACAATTTGATAATCATCAAGCATCGCCAATAAGGTTTCTACTTGGTTAGCCATAAATGCGTTTTCTTTATCGCTAAGCTCTGGTTTTGGAAAGTGGTGCAGTTTTTGCCAGTCTGGGTTACCACTAAATAACTCACCATCCCACCAAACATCACCTGCTTCCATTGCCTCTCGCTCTGTTTGCGATAATGGCGGAAGCACCTTTTTGAACATTTTAAACGTAGGACGACTAATCAAGTTTAGGCGAATATCTTTAACCGCAAAAATAACCACCACCACGACCAGCAATATTATAAATATTAACATGCGCACATTCCTTACACATTGAATGAAAATAGTAACTTAATTATGACCCATCTTAATTTAAATACAATCATTGCACGACGAGTCGTGAGCCTTAACGCATTCATTTTATTGTTTTAAACATCACTGCTATTATCAACGTTTTAATAACAATAAATTAAAGGAATAGCATGACCCCTTTTCGATTTAAACTAAGTATGAGCGCCTTAATGGTAGCAAGTACTCTTGCTTTAACGGCCTGCGATGCGCAAGTATCTATCGACACTACCGATTCACCACACACTAAAAAAGCTGTAACAGCTAAAGATGCAAATACATTTATAACAAACACAGAAAAAGAACTAAGTGCACTTTATTTAGAATCGAGCCGTGCAGAGTGGATTTACGCAAACTTTATTACTCACGATACATCTGCTCTATCGGCTGAAGTTAACCGTAAAATGACCGAAACAGTCGTGCGTTTAGCAAATGAAGCTGCAAAATACGACGAACTAGAGCTTGATTACGATGCTCGCCGTAAGCTTGATAAACTAAAACTAGCACTTACACTTCCAGCCCCACAAGACGCTGATAAAACAGCGAAGCTTTCACAAATTGTTGCAGAGCTTGGCGGGCTATATGGTAAAGGTAAATACTGTAAAGAAGATGGCAGCTGTTTGAGCCTTGGCGACATGACCTCAAAAATGGCCAC
>NZ_AUTI01000358.1:0-12141 GCF_000497995.1 Pseudoalteromonas sp. TB25 | reverse complement strand
GGCGGTTTTTTGCTTTGTGGAGTTTAATTAATGACTAAAGCAACGAACCTATCAACCTCACAGCTATTAATAAAACATCTTTTATTATGGGTGGTATTTGGTTACTGCTATCAAAGTGCTATTAGCTTGTTGGCAAAAATGGCGGTCGACGCACAGCCAGAATATCCATTAATTACCGCTTTTGCTTATGGTCTTGGTTTTAATATTTTGGCTGCCCATCTTATTACTAAATATGATAAACATTGGCCAGTAATTGGCTCTGCTTTTATTGGTTTAGTAGGCTTAGTTGCAGTGCCATTTTTATTGTCTGGTGAATCTGGATTATTAGCTATTCCTTTACTTGTTGGAATTTTATTCACTTTACCGCTTTGTAGTTATATTGTTGGCCTAATTAAGCTAAAACTCAGCAAAAACTAGCCCCAAACGGGGTTTATTTTGTGATAGCATACAAGTGTCTTTTAACTAACAAAACGTGAAAAACACATTATGTCAGATAATTTTACTACAGATGCTGAAAAAGCAAGTTACGGTATTGGCTTACAAATGGGTGAGCAACTTAAGTCTAATCCTTTTGAAGGCTTAAACCTAAATTCAGTATTTGAAGGCATGAAAGATGCGTACGCTGGTAGCGCATTTCAAGTTGAGATCCCTGAGATTCAAGCTGCATTCGAAAAGATTAACGAAGAGATCCAAGCTCGTCGTGAAGAAGAATCTAAAGTACTTTCTGCCGAAGGTATTGCATTCTTAGAAGAAAACGCAAAACGTCCTGAAATCACAGTAACTGAGTCTGGTCTTCAATACGAAGTACTAGCGACTGGCGAAGGCGAAAAGCCAACAGCTGAGTCTACAGTACGTGTTGATTACCACGGTACACTAATTAACGGTACTGTGTTTGATAGCTCATACGAGCGCGGTCAACCAGCTGAATTTCCAGTTGGTGGCGTGATCAAAGGCTGGACTGAAGCATTACAAATGATGCCTGTAGGTACTAAATGGCGTATCTACGTTCCTCATGAGCTTGCTTATGGTGAACGTGGCGCAGGTGCTGCAATCGCACCTTTCTCAACGCTTGTATTTGACGTTGAACTACACGAAATCATTTCTTAATTTAAATAAATTTTAAAATTAAGAGTTTAAAAAGCCGTATTCAATCTGAATACGGCTTTTTTGTGTCTGTAATCTAAGTGTTTTATACCAATTCGATTAATTAAGTGATCTATTTTGCGCTAAGAAAATAGGGTTGATAACAAGGCAAAAACTTTTTTAACTAATTGTTATCACTAATTGCTCCTGCATTGCTCTACCTTTTGCATCAATGCAGTCGTATATCATAATTTTTTACGCAGTTAGCGCAAAGTTTAATCCCTTGAATTGATCAAGTATTATTGCCGATCGATATTATATATTCTAAAAATAAAAAAACCGCATTAATAAAATGCGGTTTATAAACTAAAACTACTTTTAATTATTAAAAATAGCCACGAACACCAAAGCGGAAGTTTCTGCCTGGTAGTGGGGCTTTATCTTTAATAAATGAGCTATGTACAAAACCTAACTCATCAGTAATGTTATCAACGTTTATATACAGCTGTGCATCGACACTGCCTAAACCTAATTGGTAATTAGCTTGTGCATCAAATAACGTATAGCCATCAGTTTGAGTTTCAAAGGCAGTTACATCGTTTTGATCAAAGTAATGAGTACCCGTTAATGTTAGTTGTAAGTCACCTAAATCGTACTGTAACTCAGAGCCTAATTTATTGGCAGGGATACGTGGTAAATTACCTTCGTCGTCTTTTAGTTTTGCACGAGTTGAGTCACCAAATACTTTAACCATAGCGCTTGGTGTTACTTGGTAATGCGCGTCAAACTCAATTCCATAAAGCTCTGCGTCTTTACTTGTAAATTGATAAACCGCAACAGCATCGTCATGTGCACCAATAGCTGATTCTAAACCATCTTCTTCATCGTAAACTAACCCCGTATTTTCTTGAAAATAAAAGTTTTTGATATCGTTATAGAAAAAGTTAACGGTGTAACCAAAATCACCGCTAAAGCGTCTAAAGCTTAAATCTAAGTTTGTTGAAGTTTCCTGCTTGATATTTTCTGGCTCAAAGTGCGCTTCATTATCTTCAATATTGTAACCAAGGCCTAGCTCGTAAGTGCCAGTTGCAATGTGTAAACCGTTAGATAAAAGCTCTGCCGAAAGTGGTGCTCGTTCTGAATGAGAAATACTCGTAGCGATACTATGACCTGGCTTGTATTGCCAAATGGCACCAGCAGAGGCACTTAAATTGGTAAAACTTTCATCATACCCAATGGTTTCTTCGTCGCTGTGATCTATTTCTACTTCATCGTGGCTATGCTCGTGTGCCGTGATTTGGCTTTCAATTTTGTAATCTTCAACACGTGCGCCAAGTTCAATTGTAATGTCGCCAAATTCACGCTCTTCTAGTAAATATAATGCGTTAGTTGTAGTTACACTTGCGGGTGTAAAGGCTTCTTCACCAATTGCATCGTAGTCAGAATCGCTGTAGTGATAGCCCATCATTCCGTGCCAATCAGCAAACTTATGCTCTACATTTAAACGTGCTTCAGTCGTTTTATTTTTAAAAGTAGTACCAATTTCGCCATCTTCAATTTCGCTGTGCGAGTAATCTGTGTAGCCAACACGTAGGTTGATGGTTTCAATCCAGTTATTATGAAGGGCGTAACTTACAAGCCCTTGCCAGCGATCTTGCTCTAAATGTGCATAAACCGGCTCTTCAGCTGCTTCGTCTTCATGTTCTGCATGCTCTTCTTCAGTTTCACCTTCGTGATCGTGATGATGCTCATGCCCAGGAATACCGTAATCGGTATCAATACTACCGTACGAAAAACCAATCGTTAAATGATCGCCAACATAGCTAGTACCAAAGTTAAGTGTTTCGCTATCAATAAAAGTATTTTCTACAGAACTCTCTGTTTCTACATCGCCATCATCGTCGGCAATAGTGAAGGTAGGTGTTTGGTAATCATCGCCATTGCGCTTAGTGCCATCAAAATGAAAGTTAAAGCCTTCATTACCTGTTTCAAGTTTTGCAGCTACTGTGTTTGAGTTTGACACTGTATCGTGGCTGTATTCAGCAGCACCCGTAAGCTCGTCGATATTGTCTGTAGGAATGCGGTTATCAACCACGTTTACAACACCGCCAATTGCACCAGAGCCATAAAGTAGGGTACTTGGGCCACGTAATACTTCAATTTGTTCTGCTGCTAGGCTATCGCTTGATGTCGCATGGTCTGGGCCAATACGTGATGCATCGCTGGCATCTAATCCGTTTTGTGTGATTTTAACGCGAGGGCCATCTAAACCACGAATAATTGGGCTTGATGATACAGGGCCAAAGTAACTTGCATTTACGCCTGGTAAACCTTTTAGCGTTTCACCAAGAGTTGGTTTAGATTTATTTCTTAATTCATCACCTGAGAGCACGCTTACTGGCGATATCATCTCGAGGCTATTTTTATGAAGTGCAGAGGCATAAACAACCACTGTCTCAACTGATGTTGGTTTAAGTGACACAGACAGATTATTTGAAGATTCGCTTACAGCAATACGAGAGTCTACGTAGTTGTCTTTACTAATATGTAATTGGCTATTTGCATCGATTTCTATAGCAAATTCGCCTAAATCATTACTTTTAACGCTTTGGTTTTTGCCATGCACATGAATTGAGGCATTTTTGATTGGTTGATTTTTATCATCCATTACTTTACCAGTAACAGTGGCAGCCAAAGCTGATTGAGAACATAAAACAGAAAAAATAGCAGAGGAGATTAATGTTAACTTTGTCATGGATATATTGGTTCGCGGTTATTATGTTGTGATATAATATAACACCGCAAAATCAGTGAATCAACAATGTTATAGTATAACTTTGTGTTTTGCGATGAATGATCTAAAAATGACGATTAAACCAATTTTATAAAAATTATAATAATAGGTATGTTAATAGAAATACTTATTTATTTAAGTGCGAGACTCATAGCGCTGCAGGTTTATCTGGGTATTTAAGAGCGGCTATCTATCATTATCAAATCTAGTTTATGCTGCGCTCTTGTCTGGTTTGTTATATCTATAGATTCAATCATTTCGCATTCGTCGCGGATCATCTCTGAAATAAGGCTAGGGTAGTGACGGCAGTCTTCTGGACGGTCAAGGTAAATACTGCAGGTATACATATTTTTAGCGAGAGGCTCCTTTTTAGGCGCAATTTCTAAAAATGGGCACACTTGAAGTCTTAAGCCTGTTTTTGGGTCAAACCAAATTTCGTTGTTTTTAACGTACTCATAAATTTCGGGGTTAAAGAGCTCCCATAAACCTATTTCTTCTTTCGTTGCGCTTAAGTCGCCGCCACCATATTTAATACAGCATTTACCACACTGGTTGCACTCTTTCATAATTTGCTAATTTAGTTGGCTGTTAACACATTTAAGTTAGGTATTAGTGTAGCACCAAATTTATTATTAACGCTCTACTGAATTGCCCCAGTATTTGCTTTTTGGGTGTGTAAAAAAGTTAGATACAATAACTTAAGTTAAAACCCCTTGTTACATTTTATATAGTACAGGCTTTATTTAATGCTTTACTCTAAGGTGGCGAAAAATATTATGAAACCTGCTTGGGCAGTTTTGTAGTTATTAAATGTTGCTGAGCGGGATCCCTAAGTAGGATGTAATTATGAAAGAAGCTGTTACTAAGTTAAAAACAGAATTTAATGCAAAGTTATTATATTGGAACAACCTCAAAAGTAGTAAAGCCAAAGCGGCAATCATCTTATTATTTATAGTTGTCATTGCACTTAAAGTGTTTACGACCATCTTTACGTTGGATTGGGTTGCAAGTTTATGCAGTGTGTGAGGTTACTAAGAGTAATTGCGATAAAGTTTAATTACAGTGTGTTTAACGCCTACGCGATGTTCATTATTAATGTATTATTACGCTATACACCAAATTAAATAAATCAGTTGTTTAAATACATTTTATAATGACTGTAATGATACATTTTAGCTAAATTGAGTCAGTAAATTAGTTTAGTTGCACTAAAGGATAACCAGTGATGATGAATACAAAAATATATAAAGCGGTACATGACCTAGCAGAAGATTTAATGGCGGCGGCTAACAAAAATAACCGAGAAAAATTTGAATCTTTATTTGCTCAATTAAAAGCGATTTGTATTGAAAACGAAAATACCTCAAAAGATCACCCAGTACAATGGGAAACTTTGGCTGATTTTACCGAAGAGCTAGAAGAGGCAATCACGACTTATGAAAAAGCATTAGAAAAGTCTGTTGCGATTAATAACAAAGATCACATGTCATCAGTTTCTTTTTCAATGGCTACACTGCAGCTAGAACTTGGTCAAAAAGACGAGGCTATTAAAAATCTTCAAAATGCTAAGGTTAGTGCTAATAAAATTGAAGATAAAGAGCTTAAAGCTGAAATACACGATCTACTAGAGTCACTTATTGAAGAAGAAGGTTAAATACTTAAAATTTACTAGCTCAGACTTGATCTGACAGTTACCCATATTAAATACTATTTCTTTGGATTTAGCTTAAGTTAGTACAATTTAATGAAACGCTGATGGTTTATACCCTCAGCGTTTTTTATTTCCGCTATTTATAGCTTATCCATAAAGTTCACAATGTACTTTGCAATCTCAACTGGTTTTTCTTCAACACTAAAGTGTCCTGAATCGAGTAAATGTATTTCAGCGTTCGGTACACCTTTTAAATATGCTTTAGCGCCTGCGGCTATAAACGCAGGGTCGTTTTTACCCATACAATTAATGTTGCTGGTTGGTACTTGCGTAAATAAGCTTGCCATTTAGGGTAGTCGAGAAGGTTATTGTAGTAATCTTGTAGCAATTGTACTTGAATTACTCTATCGGATTTAGTTTGTAAAAAGTGAAGATCGTGCGTCCAGCTATCAGGGCTCATTACTTCTGGGTTACTTTGTACGTCTCGTAAATATTGCTTATTAATAATGGCTTTATTAGACGTGAACGAATAAATTTTATCACTCTGCGCTTGTGATTTGTCCTCATTCGCGGCTTTAAAAAAAGCTTGCCTCGGTAGGGTTAGCCCCTCTAAATACGCATTACCATTTTGTACAATAAGTGCATCAAGTTTATTTGGGTTATTTAACAACATTCTAAAGCCCACAGGAGCTCCAAAGTCCTGTATATAAAGGCTGTAGCGCTTTACTTTAAGTGTTGTTAGTAATCCTTCAACGTATTGAGCTAGTAATTAAAAAGTATATTTTTGAGTTTTTGGGTTTGGGCGTGCGCTATAACCAGAGCCTAAATAATCAGGTGCAATCACATGATAACGACCTGATAAGAGTGGGATCAATTCTCGGTAGCTGTGTGAAGACGACGGATACCCATGTAAAAGTACAATGGTTTGCTTATGCTACGCGCCAGCTTCTCGGTAAAATATCTTTTTACCGTTTACATTTGCATATTTGTAAGTGGTTTTTGAAGGCCATACAGCATCAGCGGCATATACTTGAGCGGTAAACGTAGATATTGAAACTAATAAATACACAATAAATGAGACGATGTGAGCAGGTTTTACTTTAAGGCTTTTTTGTATATCTGGGTGCATTAGTAAACTCGTTATTTTTGGTAATGTCGCTTTATTTACCAGACCTGTTATTTACACATTTATATTCAGATAATAACGTTGTAGTTTCACAGCAAAGAAGTGTACAGCAGGAGTAAGTGCAGCTTTGGACCTTATAAGATACTGATGAGCCAACAGTGGGCTAGGGCGTTAGCTCTTTATTGACCGCTTTTTTGTATTTGAAATAGCTTATTAAATAAACGGCTATTGGAATCGTTGGGCTTAAAAATATGTGAGGATGGAAATAGATACCGCGTTCGTCATATAGAAACATATATAACACGAGCGCAAACGTTGAAGGTAAGGGGAAGGTGATTGCACCGTGCCCAACAGCAGCAAATAGTGTCCACGAGAAAACACTAGGCCAAAGCACAGCTCTGATGTAAGCACCTTTATTAGTCGCTTTAGCCTTTTTAGCGTAATTACGTGAAACAAAATAAGATATTACCGTTGGAAACAAAGTTAAAATGACACTTAACAGTATAAGCATAGTGATTCAATTCCTTTTGATATTATTTGCATAACCCAGTTTTTCACAATGTGTTAATTGGTTTGAGTTAATACCGTTTTTAAAGCAGCAATTTGCTTAATTTCATCAGCTGTTAATGCTTGATATAACCTAGGATAGGGCCAACCATAGCCCCATCTGAAAGTCGATGGTATATAAGGGCTGCCACCAAATCGAACTCCAGCAAGCATAATGTTCGCTATACTCGTTTCGCCGGCTTCAATAACACACTGTTGCAAGGCTTTATCTGCTTCTAAACGTTGCCAATAAGTGCCACCTTGCCAGTAGGCGTAGTCGTGCGCTTTACAACATGCAAGCCACAACTTTTTATCTTTTGTCGTGCCGTCCGGAAAAGCACTACAGCCATCTGATGTGAACGGTTTTATATTTTCAGCATTTACTGTATTACTTAATATGACCAGTAAGACAATGGAACTGAAACGCATTATTTTCATACGAAAGAGTGTATTAGTAAAATTATACATGATTTTAAGTGTTACTGTTTTAGTTACAAATAATAACACTTTAAAAAGTATAAAAAAGGTTTTTACTGTTTATAGACCGGTTATGCTTATATGATAATTTTGATTTAGAGCTTTTTGTTTAGATATTCTATGCGTTCTATTTTCTTCGCTAGTTGCGAGGTGTTAATACTAAAAGTGCTGGTTAAAAAATTTACTAAAATATTAGATTAAGGTTTACACATGGTGTGTTGCATTTGTACTTTAGGAGAGGAGCTGTGCTAGAACAAATAGAAAATTGGATTGACGCTACAAATTTAAAATACAGCAGTCAAAAAGTGAGTTGTGATAAATTCAGTAATGAATTTTATGGGTTTTATTCTAGCGAGTTTTTAAAAAACGCGTATTACGTTGTTGTAGACCAAATACCAAAGCCAGACTTTGCGGGTCTGCGAGAAATGGGTCTAGGTGATTTTGTCGATATGGACGCGGCGGGTATAACGTATAAAAATACCTATTACCTACTTCCTGAGGTTGCAAAAGATTTGAGGGTTCATTTTCATGAGCTTGTGCATGTAGCGCAGTGGCTTAAACTTGGTCCTGACGCGTTTATGATGCGTTACATTAGCGAAATCCAACATGTAGGATATAACGACGCTCCGCTTGAAAAAATGGCATATGCTCTGGATACGCAATTTGCAAGTAAAGGCAATAAAATAGACGTTCTTAGGCACGTAGCCCAAACGCTGTAACTCAATTTTAGATTTAAAGGAGTTTATATGTACAGAATTATTGGGTGTTTACTTACTTTAGCGTGTATAAATAGTAATGCAGCATCGTTTGAAGAAGATATTGTTTCAGCTCTGCTTGAGCGTACAACTCATGATGTGACTTACGACGGCGCTTATCGCTCTATTGGCTACCCTGGTGGGGATGTACCTAAAAATATAGGTGTGTGCACCGATGTAATAATTAGAAGTTATAGAAAGTTAGGTGTTGATTTACAGAAACTCGTGCACGAAGACATGCAAAAAAACTTTGCGCTGTATCCATCTAAACGTATTTGGGGCTTAACTAAGCCTGATAAAAATATAGATCACCGACGTGTTCCAAATTTACAAGCTTACTTTGAGCGCCATGCAAACGTATTGAGTGAATCCAACAAAGTGAGTGATTATAAAACCGGCGATATAGTAACGTGGATGTTACCAGGTAATTTACCTCATATAGGTATGGTGATTAATGAGTTATCTCAAGATACGGGTAACCCACTTATTGTGCATAATATAGGGCGTGGTCCGCAAAAAAGCGATATGCTTTTTGATTATAAAATTACCGGACATTACCGGTTCGTTCCACACTATTGATAAGTTTAATAAACGATGGATGTAAGTATTGATTTTTATTTCAGATCAATACTTACATTGCCATTGGGTTTACAGCAGCACAACAGTATTTCGCCTTCGCGCACAAACGCAAGTGGCTCTTCGTTATATTCAACACTACCTGACACTAACGTTGCTCTACAGGCGCCGCAGTAACCTTCGCGGCATTGGAATGCGACGTCTATTTTCATGGATTCTAAGCACTGTAAAAGAGAAGGGCAGCCAGCGGTAAATTCTATACACTGGCTGTTTTCTGCAAGCGTTATGCTTGCAGTAGACTTGTCACTCATTATAAATCAAAATCACCAAATTCTGATGCATCAACTTGAGAGTCTATTTGACCAACAAGGTATGAGCTTATTTCTGCTTCTTGTGGTGCTACTTGCACGTTATCAGACACTAACCACGAGTTTATCCACGGGATAGGGTTACTGTTATTTTCAAACTGTGCTGGCAAACCAATCGCAGTCATACGTGCATTGGTAATGTATTCAACGTACTGACATAAAATATGTTTATTTAAGCCAATCATTGAACCATCTTTAAATAAGTATTCGGCCCACTCTTTTTCTTGCTCTGCAGCATCAACAAACATTTTAATTGCTTCGTCGCGGCACTGGGCAGCAACAATCGCCATTTCTGGATCGTCCTTACCGTCTTGCATAATGTTTAAAATATGCTGAGTACCAGAAAGGTGAAGTGCTTCATCGCGTGCAATTAGCTTGATGATTTTAGCGTTACCTTCCATTAGCTCGCGCTCAGCAAATGCAAACGAACATGCAAAGCTTACGTAAAAGCGAATCGCTTCAAGAATATTTACTGACATCATAGCCAGGTAAAGTTTCTTTTTAAGCTCAAATAAATTAATGATAACTGTTTTACCGTTAATCTCGTGTTTGCCTTCACCGTATAAGTTGTAAAGCGATACAGAGTTAATTAAGTCATCGTAGTATTTAGTTACGGCATCAGCACGTTCGCTAATTTTATCGTTGCTAACAATGTCATCAAAAATAAGCTCAGGTGCTTGTGTTACGTTACGGATAATATGCGTGTATGAGCGGCTGTGAATTGTTTCACTGAACGCCCACGTTTCTATCCATGTTTCAAGCTCTGGTAGCGATACAATTGGAAGTAGAGCCACGTTTGGCGAACGACCTTGTACACTATCAAGCAGTGTTTGGTATTTTAAGTTGCTTAAAAATATATGCTTTTCGTGATCTGGTAATGCTTGAAAGTCTAAACGGTCTTTACTTACATCTACTTCCTCAGGACGCCAAAAGAAAGACAGTTGCTTTTCAATTAATTTTTCAAAAATTGGGTATTTTTGTTGGTCGTAACGAGATACGTTTACAGTTTGGCCAAAAAACATTGGCTCTTGCATTTGGTTATTATGGTTTCGGCTAAAAGTAGTATAAGACATTTTTATCACTCAAAAAACTATCAGAAAAAGCGGGCTAAATGCCCGCTTAAAATAAAAATCAGCAGTTATATTTTACACGCGCCGCCTTCACAATCGTCATCTTCCACTTCTGGAGCATCTTCTTGTGAATCTGAGGCGCCATCGCGAGTATTGTGGTAATACAAGGTTTTAACACCTAGTTTGTACGCGCTTAGTAAGTCTTTTAATAAGACTTGCATAGGTACTTTACCGCCTTCGAACTTGTTTGGATCATAATTTGTATTTGCAGAAATTGTTTGGTCAACAAATTTTTGCATTATGCCAACAAGCTGTAAATAACCATCGTTTGATGGAATGTCCCATAGTAGCTCGTACTGATCTTTTAAACGCTCATACTCAGGAACAACTTGTTTTAAAATACCGTCTTTACTTGCTTTAACGCTAATATGTCCACGTGGTGGCTCAATACCGTTAGTTGCGTTAGAGATTTGCGACGATGTTTCTGATGGCATTAATGCACTTAGTGTTGAGTTACGCATACCGTGCTCTTTAATACTTGCACGTAGTGTATCCCAATCAAGATGAAGTGGCTCATCACAAATTTTATCTAAATCACGTTTGTACGTATCTGTTGGCATAATACCTTGTGAATACGTTGTTTCGTTAAACTTAGGACATGCGCCACGCTCTTTAGCAAGCTCGTTTGATGCTTTCATTAAGTAATATTGAATAGCTTCAAAGGTTTTATGTGTTAATGCATTAGCGCTGCCATCAGAATAACGTTTACCGTTTTTAGCTAGGTAGTATGCGTAGTTAATTACGCCTATTCCTAGTGTACGACGACCCATAGTTGCATTTTTAGCAGCCGGTACAGGGTAGTCTTGGAAATCAAGTAAGTTATCAAGTGCGCGTACTGCAAGTTCAGCTAGCTCTTCAAGCTCATCAAGTGACTCTATTGCACCTAGGTTAAACGCAGAAAGTGTACAAAGGGCAATTTCGCCTTCTTCGTCATTCACGTTATTAAGTGGCTTAGTTGGCAATGCAATTTCTAAACATAAGTTAGATTGGCGAATTGGCGCAACTTTAGAAATAAATGGGCTGTGTGTATTACAGTGATCCACATTTTGTAAATAAATACGACCAGTACTTGCACGCTCTTGCGCAAACATAGAGAAAAGCTCAATGGCTTTAATGCGTTTTTTACGAATAGACTCGTCTTGTTCGTATTTAACGTAAAGTGCGTCAAACTCAGCTTGGTCTTCAAAAAATGCATCATAAAGGCCAGGCACATCTGATGGGCTAAATAATGTAATGTAATCATCTTTAATTAAACGAGAGTACATTAATTTATTAAACTGTACGCCGTAATCTAGGTGGCGAACGCGGTTATCATCTACACCACGGTTATTTTTAAGTACAAGTAGGTTCTCTACTTCTAAATGCCAAAGCGGGTAGAATAATGTTGCTGCGCCGCCACGTACACCACCTTGTGAACAACTTTTAACCGCTGTTTGAAAGTGCTTATAAAAAGGGATACAACCTGTGTGATACGCTTCGCCGTTACGAATATGGCTACCTAGCGCACGAATTCGACCTGCATTAATACCAATTCCCGCACGTTGTGAAACGTATTTAACAATAGCTGACGACGTTGCATTGATTGAATCAAGGCTGTCGCCACATTCAATCAATACACACGAGCTAAACTGGCGA
>NZ_AUTI01000357.1:0-1973 GCF_000497995.1 Pseudoalteromonas sp. TB25 | reverse complement strand
AAAAATTCAGAATTCATTGAGCTGTCGAAAGACATAAAACTTTTTAATTGAAGAGTTTGATCATGGCTCAGATTGAACGCTGGCGGCAGGCCTAACACATGCAAGTCGAGCGGTAACAGAAAGTAGCTTGCTACTTTGCTGACGAGCGGCGGACGGGTGAGTAATGCTTGGGAACATGCCTTGAGGTGGGGGACAACAGTTGGAAACGACTGCTAATACCGCATAATGTCTACGGACCAAAGGGGGCTTCGGCTCTCGCCTTTAGATTGGCCCAAGTGGGATTAGCTAGTTGGTGAGGTAATGGCTCACCAAGGCGACGATCCCTAGCTGGTTTGAGAGGATGATCAGCCACACTGGGACTGAGACACGGCCCAGACTCCTACGGGAGGCAGCAGTGGGGAATATTGCACAATGGGCGCAAGCCTGATGCAGCCATGCCGCGTGTGTGAAGAAGGCCTTCGGGTTGTAAAGCACTTTCAGTCAGGAGGAAAGGTTAGTAGTTAATACCTGCTAGCTGTGACGTTACTGACAGAAGAAGCACCGGCTAACTCCGTGCCAGCAGCCGCGGTAATACGGAGGGTGCGAGCGTTAATCGGAATTACTGGGCGTAAAGCGTACGCAGGCGGTTTGTTAAGCGAGATGTGAAAGCCCCGGGCTCAACCTGGGAACTGCATTTCGAACTGGCAAACTAGAGTGTGATAGAGGGTGGTAGAATTTCAGGTGTAGCGGTGAAATGCGTAGAGATCTGAAGGAATACCGATGGCGAAGGCAGCCACCTGGGTCAACACTGACGCTCATGTACGAAAGCGTGGGGAGCAAACGGGATTAGATACCCCGGTAGTCCACGCCGTAAACGATGTCTACTAGAAGCTCGGAACCTCGGTTCTGTTTTTCAAAGCTAACGCATTAAGTAGACCGCCTGGGGAGTACGGCCGCAAGGTTAAAACTCAAATGAATTGACGGGGGCCCGCACAAGCGGTGGAGCATGTGGTTTAATTCGATGCAACGCGAAGAACCTTACCTACACTTGACATACAGAGAACTTACCAGAGATGGTTTGGTGCCTTCGGGAACTCTGATACAGGTGCTGCATGGCTGTCGTCAGCTCGTGTTGTGAGATGTTGGGTTAAGTCCCGCAACGAGCGCAACCCCTATCCTTAGTTGCTAGCAGGTAATGCTGAGAACTCTAAGGAGACTGCCGGTGATAAACCGGAGGAAGGTGGGGACGACGTCAAGTCATCATGGCCCTTACGTGTAGGGCTACACACGTGCTACAATGGCGCATACAGAGTGCTGCGAACTCGCGAGAGTAAGCGAATCACTTAAAGTGCGTCGTAGTCCGGATTGGAGTCTGCAACTCGACTCCATGAAGTCGGAATCGCTAGTAATCGCGTATCAGAATGACGCGGTGAATACGTTCCCGGGCCTTGTACACACCGCCCGTCACACCATGGGAGTGGGTTGCTCCAGAAGTAGATAGTCTAACCCTCGGGAGGACGTTTACCACGGAGTGATTCATGACTGGGGTGAAGTCGTAACAAGGTAGCCCTAGGGGAACCTGGGGCTGGATCACCTCCTTATACGATTTAGAACTTATTTGTTCGTAGTGTCCACACAGATGATTGTTAATTAGTTAAGCCACTGGCTTAGTTAATTAATATGCTCTTTAAAAATTTGGAAAAGCTGATAATAAAATTAGTATGAATAACATTGTTATTTGTACAGAGTTTTCAAAAGTAAAAAAGAATGATAGCAGTATCATTCAGTGCCATTTAATCACTCTTATGAGTCGATTGATTGGTATCTACTTTAGTATTCAATATTAACTTCTGGCGAAGTTAAACTGTCACAAAACAAAGACCCGTTTGGGTTGTATGGTTAAGTGACTAAGCGTACACGGTGGATGCCTTGGCAGTTGGAGGCGATGAAGGACGTATTAACTTGCGATAAGCCTAGTCAAGCTAGTAAAAAGC
>NZ_AUTI01000356.1:0-20571 GCF_000497995.1 Pseudoalteromonas sp. TB25 | reverse complement strand
CCTACCGCTAAAAATACGTCTGATGCTTTTACCGATATTTTAAATTGGTCAAAATCAAGGCGGCGTAATATATCTACATGGCGCATTGCTGATTCTAATAAGGCTTCAGGTGTAGGCTCGCCGTATTTTTCTTGTAAGTCGCGCTCAAGTGAGCCGCCATTTACACCAATACGAATAGGAATGTTATGCTCGCGAGCAGAATCGACCACAGCTCTGATACGCTCTTCACTACCTATATTACCTGGGTTTATGCGCAAACAATCTACGCCGTATTTTGCCACTTTTAAGGCTATACGGTAATCAAAGTGAATATCGGCTACTAGCGGAATAGTCACCTGCTCTTTTATACTTTTAAACGCTTCAGCTGCGTCCATAGTTGGTACTGATACACGCACTATGTCAGCACCTGCATCTTGTATTGCCTGAATTTGTGCAACGGTTGCATCAACATCCATGGTGTCGGTGTTGGTCATTGATTGCACAGCAATAGGGGCGCCGTCACCAATAGGGACGTTACCTACATTGATACGGGTGGATTTTCTGCGTTTAATTGGGGATTCTGAAAACATAGCGACTACTCTGCTAGTGGTAATGTAAATTTGGCTAAACGGTTTTTAGGAAATGCAGAAACATCTACAGGTTCGCCGTTTAAAGTAATGTCTACAGCGTCATGCTTACCAAGCACAACTGAAAAAGGAGGCGTTCCGCTTACGGTCATAATGTAGCCTGCTTTTTTAACGCCGAATGCTATTTTTTCGCCTTCGCCATCGTAAATTTCAACCCAACTTTCGCCGTTAAAGTTCATAACAATTGTACTGCTAGCATCTTCTTGGCTTTCGTTGTTAGATGTAATAGGAGCCGTTTCTGTAACGGCTTCTGAGCTTGTTGATGTTTCAAGCGTATCTTTTGATTCTAATAGTGATTCGTCGTTAATTTCGGCTTGTCGCTGTTGCTGTAAAATACTGGGTTGAGCTGCTTGTCGTTCACTCATTATTGAGTTGGCAACGTTTATTTTACTGGTTTGCTCTTCAATGGGGGTGGCGTTTTGCCAAAACCATAAAGCAGATGAGCCAATAACAATCGCTAAAATTAAATAACTAAAAAACATTAAACGGCTGTCGCTTGCTTCTTTTTCTGTTCGGCGCGAAAAGCTTTGCATATTAGCGGGCTTGGTCGGCTCTGGTGGGGCCGGCATCATTGCTAATATAGGTGCGCTATCGACTTTTAATTCACGGCAATAATTTTTTATATAACCTTTAACAAAAGTGATAGGGCCTAGTAACGCAAATTCATCATTTTCAAGGCGTTTAATTTGAAGTTCAGACAGCTTTAACGGTGCAGCGATAGTTGCGATACTAACGTTTGCTTGCTCTCTATGATTTTTTAGTATTTGGCCTACAGTTGGCTGTTCGCTCTGTGTTTGCGTATTTTCTTCATTCATAATGTGTATGAGTCTGGATCCACTAGTAAAAGTCTGTGCCCTGGTTTTAATGCTATATCAGGACTTAATTTATTCCATCGCATTAATTCATCAATTAATACATGCCGCTGGGTAGCTATATCGTAAAGGGAATCACCAGCTTTAATTTCGTAATAAATATTAGGATCGTTTAGGTATATTTTACTTCCATTCATTACCCGATCCGACTCTTTTAAACCATTCCATTGCAGGAGTTTTTGTAGTTTAACATTGTATCGCACCGAAATGCTAAATAGGTTTTCGCCAACAGCAATTACATGAAATGGCACGCGTAAAGGCGATACTTTAGGATTAAGCATTGGAAGCTCAGTTTTTTGCACTGCTTCGTAGCTTTTAAATTCAATATCAGCATTATTTTGATAGTTGCTGTTTTCAAAAACGGTTGTGTTTTTAGTCGCTTCGTAGAATACCACGTCGCTACTGTTTTTTTGATTTGTAACTGCAGGTGCAGAATTACTGTAGTTACTAGTTTGCTGCGAATTAAACTGGCCTGTTTTAGGTGCGCCAAACGAGATTATTGTTACCTCGTCATCGGCTTTAGCCGGTTGTTTTGTCGCTATAACTTCTTTTTTAGGTTCTAAAACGGGCTGTGCTTTTTCAGGCGCTGCTACTATAGAATCTGCAGAGTCGTGCTCAGTAGTAAGTGCAAACATAACAGNCAGCCGATGTATCGGTAGGATTGCTTGGCGCGACGACTTTAGGAGCTTCTTCTTTTTGGGTCGTTACTTGTTTTGCTATTACGGTTGCCTCGTCGGCTTGCGTACTGAGCGTATTTGGCAATGCTTGAGCTTGCTCTTCTCTTGCTATAACTGGATTTACATCTTGGTTATTTGCTGTTGCGAGCTTTTTATCTGTTTTTTGCTCGTTGTTTGTTACCAAGCTTGTTGAACCGTCCTCTGAGGAACGCTTCTTTCTTATAACTTTTATTTTTGGTTTTGAACTAACGTGCGCACCGCTTGCGTCATTTTTTAGTTCTTTTAACTGCGCTTTACGGTATTTTTCTCGCAGTATTTCAAACTCATTAAAACGTGTTCTTTTCTCTTTTAACGCGTAGGCTTCGTTGCTGGTAGAGTAAGTTTGCAAAATAGTGTTGGAAATTTTTTCAGCTTCTTCAATTCTGCCCATTCGGTTTTTTACAAGATAGCTAAGCATTAATGCGCGAGAAGATACTCGGCCCGAACTTTCATAGCGTTTTAAAAGTTCACTGGCTTTGTACAAGTCACTTTTAGCGTAATACAGTGCGGCTAAGCTAATTAATGTAGATGTTCGCTGAGAGCTGTGATTAAGTGCCTGTTGAAAGTAGCTTTCTGCATTTTCAAAATCATCAAATTCAATAGCACACAAGGCTAAATTTTCGTAGCTTTCGGCAACGCGAATATAACTTGGTACTTCAATAGCTTTTAAAAATTGATCAGTTGCACGATCGTATTCATCAATACCACATAAAAACACACCGTAGTTATTGAGGGTGTTAGGATCGTCTGGCTTGATTTCAAGTGCTTTTTGGTAGGCTTTATCTGCTAGCGGATTTTCGCCCACTTGTTGGTAGTAATAAGCAAGAGAGTAATGTACTTCAGGTAAGTCAGGAGCAAATGCTGCTGCACGTTCTAAATTGTATTTGGCTTGAGAATTATTACCCGTTTTTAAATACTGTAGGGCTAAAGCAATTCGTGTTCGTGCTGCGCCAGTATTATTAACTTTATTTTCGACGACGGGTTTATTACTGCCGTTATAACTACTTTCGCTCACACAGCCACTTAGGGCAAGTGTTGATAGTGTTATAGCAAGTATAGATCGCATTACCTTATCTCTTTATTTTTAGTCCATGTCGCCTATCTTACCTAAAAGCTTTACTCTTGCATCATTTATTTAAAAATAAACAACTTAACAGCCTTATATGGCTTATTCATATAAGGCTGTTACAGATTATGCTTGGTGGATATTAACGGCAATCGCGTTATCGTCACGGATTTTCTTTTTAGCTAAGCGTTTAGTACGGTCAACTACGTCACCGACTAATTGACCGCAAGCTGCGTCAATATCATCACCGCGAGTACGGCGCACAATACAGGTTACACCTGCAGCTTGTAGTACTTTTGAAAAACGGTCGATACGGCTATTACTTGAGCGTGTGTACTCGTTACCCGGGAACGGGTTAAACGGAATAAGGTTTACCTTAGACGGTGTGCCTTTTAACGTTTGTACTAATGCATGCGCTTGGTCAGTGCTGTCGTTAATGCCATTAAGCATAACGTATTCAACAGTTACGTCTTTATTAGCTTTTGAACCGTCGATATAACGACGACATGCCGCTAAAAACTCTTCAATAGGGTACTTTTTATTAACAGGCACTAAAATATCACGCAGTGCGTTATCGGGTGCGTGAAGAGATATAGCCAGTGCTACGTCAATTTTTTCTTTTAGTAAATCAAGAGCAGGTACAACGCCTGACGTACTTAATGTTACGCGGCGCTTAGATAAACCAAAGCCCCAATCGTCCATCATTAGTTCCATTGCTGGCACTACGTTTTTAAGATTAAGTAAAGGCTCGCCCATACCCATCATTACAACATTAGTCACTGGGCGCTTTTCGCTATGACCATCAAGGCCTATATCTTTAGCTACACGCCAAACTTGGCCAATAATTTCAGATACTTTTAAGTTACGGTTAAAGCCTTGTTGAGCAGTAGAACAAAAAGTACATTCAAGCGCACAACCCACTTGTGATGATACACATAACGTAGCGCGCTCTTTTTCAGGGATCCAAACGGCTTCTACTTCTTGGCCGCCTTCAAGAATAAGCGCGTACTTAATAGTGCCGTCGCTTGCTTGTTGGCGAACTGTTATTTCTGGCGCTACAATTTCGCACTCAGCTTTAAGCTTTTCTTTAAGCTTTTTATTTACGTTAGTCATTTCGTCGAAGTTATCTACGCCAAAATGATAAATCCATTTCATCACCTGGTCACTACGAAACGGCTTTTCACCGAACGATGCAAATAGCTCGCGCATTGCATCTCGGTTTAAATCTAATAAGTTAATCTTTTTTTGCTCGGTCATGAAACAACCTCAATCGGTGACGGTGGAGATAAAAATTTACGAGGACGAATTGTACACAATTCACTCACTTTAATCATTAAGTAAAATATCAAAAAATGCACTTATGGATACTTTGCGTAATGACTAAAAAAGGGCCCGAAAGCCCTTTTCATTTTGTTAACGAATTCGAATTAACGAGTACGTGAACAAAGCTCTTCGTCAGCGAAGAAGTACGCGATTTCGCGAGCAGCAGATTCAACAGCATCAGAACCGTGAACAGCGTTTTCGTCGATGCTATCAGCGTAGTCTGCACGTAAAGTGCCAGCTAATGCTTCAGCAGGGTTAGTAGCACCCATGATTTCACGGTTTTTAAGAACAGCGTTTTCGCCTTCAAGAACTGTAACCATTACTGGACCAGATGTCATGAAAGATACTAAAGCGCCAAAGAAAGGACGTTCGCTATGTTCTGCGTAGAAACCTTCAGCTTTCTCTTGTGAAAGGTGAACCATTTTAGCTGCAACGATTTTAAGGCCAGCAGTTTCGAAACGGTTGTAGATAGCGCCAATGTGGTTTTTAGCAACTGCATCAGGTTTTACGATTGAGAAAGTACGCTCTAAAGCCATCTTTATGCTCCAATAATTTTAAGTAAAAGTGTGAATATTAACGGGCGCGAATTATACGCGTTTTAAGTGAAAAATCCTAATTTTATTAAAAACCAGTTTGATTGCTGTTTTATGATCTCGATCAAATTTAAATTATTAGCCATATTTATACTGCTGCGCTTGTGTTTATGTATTTTTCAATAACACCAATTTCACTGGATTAATGCTTAATTTTTCAATCAAATTGGTAAAACTCATGCAACTGGTTTAAACCCAGTTCGATGTATGGAGCGCACATGTTACCCGTTATTTCTTCAATGCCTTTTATTCCTGAATTATTATGCCCCGCAGGCAGTTTAAAAAACATGCGCTACGCGTTTGCTTATGGCGCAGATGCGGTTTATGCGGGGCAGCCTCGTTATAGTTTGCGTGTGCGTAATAATGAGTTTGACCTAGAGACCCTGCAAATAGGCATTAGTGAGGCGCATGGGCAAAATAAAAAGTTTTATGTGGTGTCTAATATTGCGCCGCATAACGCTAAAGTTAAATCGTATTTACGTGATATAGAGCCAGTTATTGCGATGCAGCCCGATGCGCTGATTATGTCGGACCCTGGTTTAATTATGCTTGTTCGTGAAAAATGGCCTGCGATGCCAATTCACTTATCAGTACAGGCAAATGCGGTAAATTACGCGAGTGTACAATTTTGGGCAAAGCAGGGGATCGAACGGGTTATTTTATCAAGAGAGCTGTCGCTCGAAGAAATAACCGAAATACGCACACTCTGCCCAGACACCGAACTTGAAGTATTTGTTCATGGTGCACTGTGTATGGCGTATTCGGGGCGTTGTTTGCTCTCTGGTTACATAAATAAGCGCGATCCAAATCAAGGCACGTGTACTAATGCATGTCGCTGGGATTACGATGTAAAACCTGGTGTTGAGAACGAAACTGGCGAAACGGTACATAAAATTGACCCCAAACAAGTGATTCCTACACTGGGTGAAGGCGCGCCAAGCAACGATGTATTTATTCTAGAGGAACAAGGTCGCCCTGGTGAGTATATGCCTGCGTTTGAGGATGAACACGGCACGTATATTATGAATTCCAAAGATTTACGCGCTGTGCAATACGTAGAGCAGTTAACAAAAATGGGGGTACATAGTTTAAAAATAGAAGGGCGTACTAAGTCATTTTATTATGTAGCGCGCACCGCACAAGTTTATCGTAAAGCAATAGATGATGCGGCTTCTGGTAAACCATTTGATACTAGCTTATTTAAAACATTAGAAAACTTGGCGCATCGTGGTTATACCGAAGGCTTTTTAAAACGCCATGCCCACCAAGATTATCAAAACTATGAATACGGTCACTCTGTATCAACTAAGCAGCAATTTGTGGGTGAAGTACTTGGGCGCTGCGAAAATGGATTAGTTGAAATAGACGTTAAAAATAAATTTTGTACTGGTCACTCTTTAGAGCTTATGACACCACAAGGTAACTTTACTTTTACGCTTGAATATATGGAAAACAAAAGAGGCAAAAGTATTAGCGATGCTAAAGGTTCTGGTCACATTGTAAAAATCCAGCTAGATGAGGGCATTAACTTAGATCACGCTATTTTAATGCGTAATCTAGACGCGCACCAAGATACCCGTAATCCGTTCAAAAAGGTCAGTTAGGATCCACTCTAATAACTGCTCAAAGCTATTTTATTAAATAGAGTGACGCTGAGCAGTTATATCTTCATCTGCTATTTTTTAAATACCATTTATGGAATTTATCTTATCATTAATACTTATTTATAAAATTTTAAAAGCGAATATAATGGATATTCGTACTTAACACGTGTTGTTAAATCGCTCCTCACTGTTACCCCATTACTTTTTAAAGGAATCATTTTTGTATGTGGATAATTTTTGCATTACTCGCAACCGTTTTTTTTGGTGCCCGAGGAGTGTTGTATCAATGGACGTCGCAGAAAAAGATTAACCGTAACTTATTATTATTCGGTGTATTTTTTGTAGGATTTGTTATTAGTGCGCTAGGTACTGTGGTATTTGAACATACATGGTATGGCTGGGCAGAGATTACGGTTGGGCTAGCGTTAGGTTTTGGCTCTTTTGCTGCTAATGGTTTGTTGCATAAGGGGTTTTCGGTTGGTAAAGCCTCTTTAATTAGTATTTTATCAGGATTGACGCCTTTGTTTGTCCTTTTATTTGCTTTTTTATTGTGGCAGGAGACCTTAACAACAATTCAATTAATTGGCTTTTTCATTATTTTTGGTGGCCTTTATATCATTCGTTATTCAAGCGATATTTCGTTGAACAACCTACAAGGTGCGCAATGGGGATTACTCGCTGCACTTGCCTTTGCATTTAATGATTTAATGGGTAAGCAATCAACACTTCTTGAGGCCGATACGTTTGCAACGCTAACGTCTATGTTTGGTTTTGGTAGTTTTCTTTTTGCTGTTAGTTGGTTAGTAAAGCGTAAAAAAATGCTAGCAGAGCAAGGCACTTCTCAAGGGTATTGGTCTGCGAGTAAAACATTTTCATGCGGGTTACTGATTGGATTAACAAACGTGGCAGGTATGGTGGCAATAATATCGGCTTTTGCAATTGGTAATACAGGGCTCGTTTCGGCAATTTCAGGGATGAACATTTTAATTATTTTGCTCTACTCACGCATCATTCTAAAAGAGTCTTTTACCCGCCAAGAAGTGATAGGATTAGCAACAGCATTTTTAGGTGTAATTGTACTTAGGCTTAGTTTTTAAACGTTTAAAGCTTTCCTTTTAAAAGCATACATTGCTACTTTTCGTTGAAGTGTTGCAATGTATGCTCTATTAATAGTCGTACCCGATAAGATACTTGTTTTCTGTCGCGATAAAGCATAGAAAATGGCTGCCCTTCACTTTGCCAGTCAGGAAGAATACGTTTAAGCTTTGTGGCTTCAATAAGAGGCAATGCTATATAATCAGGAATGTAGCTAATGCCTACACCAGACTCAACGGCTTGTTTCATCATTTGAATTTCATCAACTTCTAACCGGACATGCGTGTTTGGATTAAAACTGTATTCTTCACTCGTTTGCTGATTTTTTAACTGCCACGGAACTAACCCAACGCACGTAACTTTTGGGTGTTCTTCTAATTGCTCCGGATGAGTGATGGGATGATGAGCATAGTTTGGGTGAGCACACAGCAGGTTATGAGTAAGCTTAAGTTCTCTAATAACCCAGTTATCAATGGCTGGGTTTCTTATTCTAAACGCGATATCAATCCCTTCTTTTTCAATATCAATAAGATTATTTGAAAAGCGTAAATCTAGTTGAATATCGGGATACTGCAGTAAAAAATCACAAAAAATAGGACTTAAAAAATGTTTACCCATGTAAATGGGGGCACAGATCCTAATTTTCCCTTTAGGTTGGTCTTTTTCATCACAAAGGGCTTGCTCAATACACTCTACTTCGTCAAATAACTTGCGGTAGCGGTCGTAATATAATTCGCCAGTATGCGTAAGTGTTACCCGATGAGCATCTCGATTTAGTAACGTTAATTGAAGGGCTTGCTCTAATAAACGTATTCTACGGCTTAAGGTTGATAGTGACATACCAAGGTTTATGGATGCTTTTTTAAAGCTACCTAGTTTTACTATGGTGCAAAAGTAACGTAAATCATCAAGAGAATAACTAGCTGCCATCAAAACCACTTATCATATTAAGACTTAATTATTGATTATGTTGTTTAATACTAACAGCGGCGCCTTAATATTTCATTAGAGATTAAAGGGGGGAGAACTGAAATTAGGCAATCAAATTTTATATAACTTTGATTTCATGACCTTAAAATAAAAGCACTGGTAAATAACGTAACTTAATCTGTTCAGCAAATTAATTAAAAGTAGTTTTAAGTCATATTTGTTAAAGCCATTGTAAATAGATTTACATTGAGTGCTTTATTTAATTAAGTGAATTAATAAGTCGTCTTTTTAGGTGAGTACCTATAGAACAATTCGAGGCTCTACACAATAATAGAGCCTCATTTTTATAATTTAGATGTGTGATTCAAGAGATCGTTTCAATATACTATGACGCTATGAACAAAGAAATTAAACAACGTTTAAAGTGGATTGAGCTTTACGAAAAAACTAATAATGCGGGCCTAGTTTGTCGTCGGTGTGGAATTTCTAGGCCCACTCTTCGAAAGTGGTATAAGCGATACAAAGAGAAGGGACTAGACGGCCTACAGGACGTTTCTAGACGCCCGCACAGCTCCCCAAACACTAAAATTAATAATCGAATTGAAGAGTGGATTCTTAAACTCAGAAAAAATAGAAAACTTGGTGCCAGAAGAATTCAAAATGAGCTTCTTCGCGAGCATAATTTTCAGCTATCGCTTGCTTCAATTCACAAAGTGCTGACCAAACATGAGGTAAAACCAATAGTTTTTCAGCGGAAGAAAAAAGACTTCATTCGATACCAAAGACCTATTCCTGGTGACCGAGTTCAGATGGATACATGTAAAATTGCACCAGGGATTTATCAATATACTGCTGTTGATGATTGCTCTAGATATCGCGTGTTGGACGTTTTTAAGCGTAGAACGGCAGCCAATACTCTTACCTTCATCGATAAGGTAATAGAAGAAATGCCATTCCCGATACAGCGAGTTCAAACTGATCGCGGAACGGAGTTTTTTGCTGAAAAAGTACAGCTCAAATTGATGGAGCATGGCATTAAATTTCGCCCCAATAAGCCAGGCTCTCCTCACTTAAATGGCAAAGTTGAAAGGTCACAAAGAACTGATAAGGAAGAGTTTTATTCGACCGTTAATTTGGATTTGGACGAACTCAAAAATGAAACGTTACCTGAGTGGCAGCATTACTACAATTGGCAACGCGCTCACGGCTCATTCAAAGGTAAAACTCCAATGGATGTTGTATGTGAACGGCTTGAAAAAACACCGCTTTGGGAAGACGTTCACGCTAACTACGAAACTGAAAATGAACGCATTCAGTTATCGAATTATCAGCGTGATCTCCAACTACGAAAAGTGAAATGATGTCTATGAATCACACAAATTAATTTACTGGCTAGGCATCAATGCTTGATGACACTACAAATGAGTCAAGCTCTAAAGTAGTCGCCACTAAGCCAAAAGCATCTGATATTTTTGATATCCCTGCTTTTATAAGAAATCAATCTGCACCACCTAGTAAAAGCTCTTTATAGGTTTTGTAAGCAAAGAAAAAGTTGTATTGCAATATGTAAGCGCTACTCTAATATTTGCAAAGGGCGGCTCTTTTTAAGCTTTTGGGTTTGCTGAACTATATTACCCCAGATAGTGGAATAAGCACTTATTGTGCTTTTGACTTTGGCGATGAAATTATTTGAATAATCTAATTTTAAAAATGATTTTTTAGTCGTTTTGTTTTTTAACTTAGCCTGTATTTTTACTTCTTTAAGTATTTCCTTCTCAAATAGGGAAAAGTTTTTATAAAGTGCTTTAATATCAGTGTTATATATTTTATTCGAGTGGTCATAATGTTTACTCATTGGATCGTGCTCTAAAACAGAGTGATGGAGCATTTTTTTAGACTCAATTTCAGCAATTGTTGATGACCCAATTTTTTTAGTTAGCACTTCTTTCATGTGCGATTTTAAGAAGCTGCGAAGTAGTGTTGGATATGCTCCGGCAGAGCCTTTTATATTTATGTTATCTCGCGAGGCCACGACCATGTCTTTTGGCGCATGATACTTAAGTGCTCGGTTTAAACTCTCTTTACTAATGGGTTTTGAGTCGTCTTTAACCTTGCAAAATAAGTAGGTGCGGTTTATGTCTGGGTTTAATTTTAATTCTTGTTGTATCGCTTTTTTCATCTCGGGTGTGAGTTGTATTTTAAACTCTTTTTGGTTTTTCATAGCACCGCGAGTGGTATGGGTTGTTTCAGGAAACGTTAAAAATTTAGGATTATTTAAATCATTTATATACGATAGACGTAGGTTGCAAATATTTATAGGCCTTAGCCCTGTAAACATCATCAACAGAACAGCATTTATTAATGTATTATTTTTAGCTGTTTTTAGGTTTATGTATAGCTGAGAAATTAGAGATATATCAGTATATGCCTTACAAGGAATAGGCTTCGCCGTTCGAGAAGATATATAATTTTTATCTACTTCTAGGAATGGATTATCGCCGTTATTATATTTATTTTTTGCGAACACCCACAGTTTTTTCATCTGCTCGAATTGCTTAGCCACATGCGGACCACTTTTCTCTGTTAGTAGTTGGTCAAGCGTGGTTTCTATTATCTCAGGCGTAATAGTCTGAAATAACGTATTTTTACCAAATGCATTTTGAATTGCATTAAGGTAAGAGCTGTAAGTTGTTACTGTGGTTTCAGCTAACTTGCTAGGGCTATGTTTATTTATTGCCTGTAAGTTTTCTATTTGTTTACATACTACAAATTCGAATGTGTAATCAGAAGTGTTCTTTTTGTATATTTCGGCCGCTTTTAATTTCGCTGCTGAAAAACTCATATCATTAGAATCACCAAGCTTGATATTTTTTATGCCATGTTCTTTTTTAAAATGAGTAAAAAATTTAATAATGCCATCATGCTGGAAGACAATTCTTATTTGATCTTTAAGTTGATACTTTGAAAGTCTTCTTCCTTTTTCTTGCGCCAATATAATAGTCGCAAGACTGGCTAGCTCTTCCATTGACTCGTCATTGTACGGTGGCTTAAATGCATTAAATTCAGCCATGCAAAGGTCACGACTTTTAATCGTGACCTCACATGGTTTTACTGAATTTAATACTGATGTTGCCATTAATATAAAAACCTTAAAAAAGTTAAAATCATCAAATAATTGATGAGGTATCGCTCTAATAAGGCAATGATATGAAATTAATTTTTTTTACAAAAACTTTGGTAAGTCCAAATTAAACTTTTTTTAATTATTTTTTGCTTTGGCTTGGTCACTTAAATATCTCTCAACGACAGCTCTTCCTTCTTCGGTTAAGATCAAATCTTTTGCTACTCTGCCCGTATCACCAAGTGGCTGATTAATGAAGTTTACATAACTGCCTTTGTGAACTAAATGAGCTTTAATTCTATCTCTCAAGGCTTTTTTATCGTTATTTTCTTTTAGGTTTTTAGCTTGTTTACTTTGCATACCTGTAAGTCTGAGTTGTTGGCTTTCGAGTTCTTTCGCTCTTTTTAAAATACTGGCTTCATGAATTTTGAATACATTAAATTTGAGCTTTGTTGAAGTGCCAAATAGCTCTTCAGATTTATCATAATTCAAGCCGTTTGGATCGTCCTCTTTTCTGAGGTGATGAAGCGCGAGTCTGGTGAGTTCCTCTGCGTGTTTAAAATGATAGCCGTTGGCAACCATAATCGCTTTTGCGTTGGATTTAAAAAAGCTTCGGCACATTGTGCAAAATGCACCCGCAGATCCTTTCATTACAATGTTTCTTTTATCTCCTTTTACTGCATCAACAGGGGAGTAATCTTTGATGATTTTGTCCAGCGACCTTTTAGCAAATGGTTTGTTAAGATCGCGAGGCTGAAGAAATATGTGAACAGGGTTACAGTTAGGGAGCGCATTTTCCATCCAGGCTCTTTGTTCTAAAATAATGGCGCGCATGGCTTTGGTTAAGGGCAGCTTATATTCTTTTTGGTTTTTCATTTCTCCACGAACTCCGACAACAGATGCCGGAAAGGTAATTAATGTTGGGAAGTCGATACTATTGAGCCACTCCCACTTCATTTGTGGAATATTGATAGGGCGTATGCCTGTTAATATCATAAATCGAGCAGCATTTTTCTGATGCACATTAGGGGCTGCTGCGAGGTTTATCCATAATTCAGCTATCGAATCTAAGTCTGTATAAACTTGGCAAGGACGAGGGCTTTCTACACGGTCAGATACGTAAAAGTCATCGATATCAGCTGCTGGGTTTTTACCTGAGTTAAATTTGTTTTTGGCAAATCGCCATACTCTTCTAATCTGTGCAAAAAGCTCGATTGCCTGGTTATTGGACTCCGTCTTGATAATTAAATCTACAATCTTTTCTAACTCTCCAGCTGTAAGAGACTGGAATGCACGCTTAAGCGGAAAATGATGTCTAAGCTTTTTTATTCTACATTGATATGTTCTGAGCGATGAAGCTGCAAACTTGGTGGGTGCGTTGTTATGGCGCTCTATTAGGCTTTGTTCATAAGCATCAAACACTGTTTTAATATTATGATTATTTAAAATGCCATATTTCATTTGTTCAGTGAGCTTACGCGCTTTTGCTATTGTTAATTCAGGTGCTTCACCTAACTTGGTATTAGCTATGCCAGATGATTTAGGGAAAGCTGAGTAAAAAGAGACTGTTCCAGATAGGGTAAATATAAGACGAAGATTGTGTTGTGCCTCATATTTCGATAATCGCTTTGTATCTTGCTTCTTAACCTCTTGTTTTAATTTTTCTTTTTCCTCAAAAAAGATGATTTGAGAGGCCAAAATAACACAGCGATTTATGTGCTGCATAGAAAATGGCGATTTAAGTTGCTTCCATTCTAGTTTCGCTTTCGTGTATTGAGCTTTGGTAAGCGTTGATAATGATTTTTTCACTTTGATTAAACCTATATAAATAAAGGCCTTGCGGCGATTTTTATTGATTGAGATCAACAAAGCAACAGAGAAAAATAGGCATAATTCGCGGCTGTAATTTACACCCAAAAATAAAAATTTGTGTTACTAATTTGTGTTACGATTTAATGAAAAATAGCGGTTTTTTATTAAACTAGAACTGCACAAAAGTTAGCCTTCACACACCTTTGTTTTTACTTATCTTTTTGTTTTATATAAACTTTAATTTTAAAGGTTAGAAAGTGGCTTTACTCATAAATAGTAAATGCATTAACTGCGATATGTGTGACCCAGAATGCCCTAATGAGGCTATTTATATGGGCGCTAAAATATACCAAATAGATGCAAACAAATGTACAGAGTGTGTAGGGCATTATGATAAACCTACTTGCGTAAGTGTTTGCCCTATTGACTGCATAAAGCCCGATCCGAATAAGCGTGAAACTTTGGACGAACTAGCAGAAAAATTTGTGCGGGTAACTGGCAAATAACTCGTCAGGTATTTTGCTAAGCAGCTTTTAATTTAGGCTAAAAACACTACTTACATTAATTATTTAGGTTGTAGCTAAGGTCCTCTGTCATGCATTTTTAGTTTCAATCAAATCTCATTACCTTCATTAATTATCAACTATATTGTGTTACCTTAAGGCTTTATAAACTCAAGTATTAATCTAAGTTTTAGATTGCATTCTATAGGAGTCTATTTTGGATATAGGTATTAACGCTATTCAGGCTGTATCTTCAAAACGAACAATATTTATTAATGATGAGTGCCGAGTATTTGTAATTGGCGATCTTGATGGTGATTTACCTGCCTTAAAAAACGCACTTAATAACGTAAATTTTGACCCTGAAAGAGATACTTTGTTTTGCCTAGGCGATTTTGTTGATCGCGGGGATAAAACATATGACTTATTTACATACTTACAAGCCATTAGGGCATGTATGATATTAGGTAATCATGAGCATTTAATGTTGGAATCATTATTAAGTAATGATAAAGCGGCTTTTAAATTATGGACTGATAATGGTGGTAATTGGCACAAGTCGGTATCAAGTGAAAAGCTCAGTGTTATGTGCGATGAGTTACTAACTAAACCGCTTTCAATAGTACTTGAGTATCGTGGTTGTAAAATTGGGTTGTCTCATACATTTGCACAATCGTGGGATTGGGAAAATTACCCTGATGATAAATCGCTAATTGTGCAATCTTTATTGTGGGATCGCGAAGTAGTTAAACTAGATCAGGTAGTTAAAAGTCATGGAGTCGACTTTTCAATACATGGACATAACTCAACTAAAGCGCCTTTTTGGGTGGGTAATAGCTATCACATAGATACCAATTATTATGGTGGAAAGCCTACACTCTTAGAACTCTCTGATGTTATTAATAAATTAGAGAAGTAGTATAAAGTTCGTAGGTTGTTGACCTCATATAAGTTAATTTTCAGTAAAGTACTTTTTTTGCACAATACTAAAGATGCCAAGCGTGGATATGTACTTTAAGCAAATGATTAGAAAATTATAACTATATAGATATCGAATAGCTGCGGTACAAGCTTTTTTGGGGTGGTTTTTACTTTTTACAAAGATTAAATTATCCCCAGTTTGAAAAATTTAACCAGTAAAGAATGGTAGTTCTTTAATGGTTAAATTTTACTGAAGGAGCTATTTATTTTGTGTAAGTAAATATACAAGCTCCGTTGTAACCCATACGTCATTTATATTGTTCTGCTATAGCTACTTTCTCTGTCCAAGCTTCTGGCATGTTAAGTGCGCCAACCGCTTTTACCATACAGCGAATTTCTTTCCCAGACTCTTCACTGGTAATATCGTAAGTATTAGTAGCTCTGTATGTTAACGGATAACCATCAGCAAACCAATAATAACGAATATCTGTAATATCTTGTAAATTAGCTTGGCAAGTTATTGTTTCACCAACAGCTTTTTCCCCTGTAATAATTGGCTTACTGACAAATGGTTTTGGGATATTTATTATGTCTGATGTTTTTTGTAGTACTTCAATAGAATCTATGGTGAAGCTTTCTTGATCGCTCGTCGGATTGCCATCGTAAGACCTAAGCGCATAGTCAAGTTGCAAATCAAGCCTTTCAAGATAAGTTGGTGCGGTTGGCACACGACCAACTTCAACCCACCTATCATTCCCAGCTTCATCTTTAATAGTCACATTTATATAAGTCATGTCATTATCAATAACAAATTCCCAGGTATGGTATTGTCCATCCCAAAATTCAAGACCACCTTCAATTTTGCTTTTTTGCTCCGTCAGTTCCCCCCAATATGCTTTGTAACTTTTATAACTAGAGTCATCTTTTGCAAATATGTTTGGTACGTGAGCATAGTGGTAATGAGAAGAAAGTCCGTTTAACCAAGCTCCATTTTTTCCATCGAATTCAAACCAATCTACTTCGATGCGGTTTGCTGTTCGCCAAAACAAAAAATCAGGATTATAAGACCAAAATGCTGGAAATAACCCTCCAGGCAAATCATTTTTGTCTATTTTAGGAAGCATACTACGAATTCGAAAAATTTTTGGCCCAGTCCAAGTATAGCCATGCCCAAGATCATTCACGCTATAAAAAGCACTCGCTTTCCATCTTTCGTTTTGTTTTCGTAGTAAAAGAGATTGCTTTTTTTCATCTTTATTGTGGGGATAAACATTAAATGTTTCACTAGGAGGCATCAGCTGAGCGCTCGCTCCAACTGCCGGATTAAACCCAGGGGCAGACCAAAGGTCAGATTCACCACTAAAACTCGCTTTTACTCGGTTATTACGAAAGTCATCATAAAATACTCTTTCAAAGTCGTCTGTAGGTACACGTTCTCCACCACCATTAATGCGCACTTCAGCTCTATCAATAGAGCTCCCCCAAGCTGTCCATTCTTTTTCATTATGAATATAGCGATAAGGGAAGTCTTCAGCATCCATTGTAGGTCTAATATTTTTATATGGGTGTTCGTTTGGCAGATCAATTGAAGATATTCCGTTACTAAATAACGATTGATTCGTACTTAGACGATAAGCCGCCCAGCCAGTCATTTTTTGAACCATTGCTTCTGATGGTTCTGTCAAACCAAAGACTAGTGAATCATATGCCCAAGCCATATTACCAATATCCTTATCGCCAATGTATGAGGAAGTATTGCTAATCCATTCGCCTGAAAAGCGATCAGGTTGGATTGCTTCGCTAGAGATTGGTGTTCCATTTACTGAGGCAAACATTTGACCATAGCGGATCCCAGCAACAATAACATTCCATGTTTTACCATCTGCAATCACGTCATTTTTAGTTGTCATAATCCGTTTATCAAGACCATTATTATTAAGACCGACATACTGAATACTTAGACCGTTTGTTTTGTTATACCAGATTTTAGGAGATGACTTATTTGAACCTTCTCCATGGTTAATATCTAATAAAATCGTTTCAGCATTATCACCTGTATTAGCATCGATCCTAAACGTAAAAAGCATCCATCTGTAATTCCACCTAGCATCGCGCTGACCTGGCATTATTAAATATTGCCCAGAGTTCTCCGCAAATTCAACACCATTATTTTTTCTTGTTTTGGATGGTTGAAGGGAGAGCTTTGCTTGTGTTGCATTCGCTGTAATTGTCCCGCGCGAAGAATGATTTATTACATTACCTATTTCAGTGTCTTCTTGAAAATAAGCAGACATAAGCCACTCAGGAAAAAGGTTTAAAGCCCACGTAACTTTGATTGTGCTATCAATTGCGCGTTTCGGAATACGTAGCGATAGTGGGAGTCGACCAGTGGTTTGCTCTAGCACCGTGACTTTGCCATCATTATTAGTGTCGTAATCAGCTTTGATTTCAGGGTACTGGTTTCCGAGAAAATCAAGCAGTAAATTGCGTTCAAAGTCATCATATAAACCATTGCCGTCTAGATCAAAGTTAGACTTTGCATTGTTGGCGTTACTATCACCAATAAACCAAATGAAAAAACACGCAGTGATGATCAGTTTAATATTACTTTTCATAAATAGGCTCCTATTAAAGTTTTTAGGGATATTTATTCAAATAGTTGAGTATTGGAAACAAAGCATTGAATAAATAGCGATACAAAAAAGAGCTATCTTTAGTGATTTTTTTAGTATATAGCCGAATGTTGGTAATAATTAAAGCTAACCATTTAGAGGTTGGATATCTGATATTTTTACAGTAAAATTTTTAATTAACCTTAGTCTATGTTTTTTAGAAGAGCCACTTAACTTTAAAAAAATAGATCCTCACAGCATATCTTCATGTAACTGTATTTATTTAAATAACTAGATATTTCAGTCGGTTAGTGCTTAAAATTGATTTACTATTCTGAATTTAAGTTAATTATAAACAGGTAATCATTTATCAAAGCGATTAATTTAATTTTAAGCTCCCGTTAATAAAAGATTAAGTTTGGTTGTATAAAATTGGCAAAAAATTTTATATTTTCGTCAATTTATTGCAGCAAAATGATTAATTAACTTGCTTGAATCAATATAAGCAGTTTTCAATGGAATAGAACTCTTCATGACAGCACTTAACTACAATAATAACTCACTACACGCTTCACCCAAACTATTCAAATCAACACTCTGTATTTCTATTTTATCGGCAATAGGCTTCAGCAATAAAGCTTACGCAGATATAACTAATAATAAAGAAGATATGGAAGTAATAGAAGTACGTGGTATCCGTTCAAGTATGGCCGAAAACTTAGATGTAAAACGTATGTCGGAATCTGTAGTTGATGCCATTACCGCGGAAGACATTGGAAAGTTCCCTGATAAAAACGTTGCAGACTCACTTCAGCGTGTACCCGGTGTGGTAATTGAGCGTGACGGCGGGGAAGGTTCATCGGTTAGTATTCGTGGTTTATCGTCAGAACTTACCTTTACACAACTTAATGGTAATTTTATTGCGTCTTCCCCGGGGGAGCCTTCGCGTTCGTTTGATTATGCTTTGTTACCGTCTTCAATGATTGAAAGCGTAGAGGTTTATAAATCGCCAGAAGCACGCTTAGATGAAGGTGGGGTTGGTGGTACTGTATTAATGCATAGCCGAAAACCTCTGAGTATGGATGCAAACTCAGGTGTATTTAATGTAGAGAGTACTTACGCTGATGTTACAAAAGAGTACGAACCGCAGTTTACGGGTTTATATTCATGGAAAAATGACAACGAAAACTTTGGTGTATTAGTTGGCTATACCTATCAGGAACGGACAAACAGAACGCTTTCGGGCGGTACTGATGCTAATGTATGGCGCTATACTGGCACTGGGCAAGCAACAGATATACATGGTAATACAGTTGATAACAATAACGGTTGGGATACTATTAATGATGCAAACGGCAACAGTTACGATGGCGTTTGGTTTCCGCAAGTTGTTCGAGGTTCTGTTCTTAACGAAAAACGTGAGCGCGAAGGGATTCAATTTAGTTCCCAGTGGCGACCAACAAATCGTTTAGAGCTTGGCTTTAATTATTTTGGTTTTACACTTGGGCAAGACAGAACAGAATCTGTGATTGATATACCAGAGTGGTCTTTAAATCCTGATTTTTTGACGGATGTAAATCTTGATGAGTCGGGCACTATTGTTACTGGTATGCAATACGATGCAATGGCAAGTGGTGTCGAAAATGATATGCAATTTCCGTGGATGCGTGGCAGCTACGTACGTGAGGAATCTACCTCCCATACCTTTGATTTTAATTTAACCTATGAAGGTGATAATTTTAAAGCGCGCTTTGTAATTGGTAATACACAATCAGAGGGCGGCCCAGAAGAAAGCTGGGAAGCGGCGTATAAAAGTTCTAACGCGGGCGAAAACGCAGCNCAGCCACTATTCAAAACGCAGCTCAAACGGCTGGCTGGTCGCTCAATCAAAATAATGTGTCACTTAATATCGACCCTAACACATTAGTTAATTTACAAAATGGAGTTGGAGGTGGTCGTGATGCGGGCTCTTCAAACTCAAGCTTTGTACGCAGTGAGCTAGAAGAAGATTACTACCAAGCTGATGTGGATTTTTATGTTGATTGGGGCTTTTTAAAAACAATTAAAACCGGTGCTAAATACCGCAATTCAACTCTTCACCGTGAAACCGGCAACACCTTCTTTTTAGATCCAAATTTTGATATTGCTGCAGGGGAAGCAAGTGAGCAAGGTATTACCCGTTTTGACAGCTACCAGTGGAATGGTGGAATGCCATTAGCTCAAAATGTATTTACTAGTGAGAATAATATTGCAGGTGGTTTTGATATAAACCAAATGCCAAGTATCGACTGGAATAAATACCGCGATATGGTCACTGCTAGTTATGTACCTTATACGCGCATTGAAGATAATTTTGTTTACGATATAGAAGAAAAAATATCGGCTTTTTATATACAAGGTGATTTTGAATTTAGTGAAGTCAGAGGTAATTTGGGTGTGCGTGTTGTGCAAACAAAAACACTTACTTCATCTACTGACTTATATACCTACCAATTAGATCACACAAATGATGAAACAGGTGAGCCAGTAACAGGTGACGCTCGTTTTGTAGAAGACTATCAATTAGTCACTCAGCAAAACAAAGACACTCAAGTTTTGCCAAGCTTTAATATAGCGTGGGATGCAACCGACGATTTAGTTATTCGTGGGGCAATCGCAAAAGTAATGTCTCGTCCTGATTACAGCGATTTAGGTGCGCAGCAGCGTATTACATTTGTATCGGATGAATGGGCAGATGATAGAGCTGCATTTAATGAACAGCCAGGTTTTAGCGGTGG